>JAJYBX010000347.1 GCA_021778785.1 Acidobacteriota bacterium | reverse complement strand
TCGGGCGGATGGACCACCGTCCGGTCCGAGACATCGATGAACGCCGTGCCCTGGTCGTGCGGAAGGTGGGTCCAGTGGAACTCCGCGCCGTCCTTGAAGGCCAGCTTCCCCCGGCCGAAGGCATGGGGCCTGAACTCCGCGAGGTCGAGGGACGAGCCCTCCTCCCGGATCGTGACGTGTTGGGCGAAGGTGCCCACCCGCTTCAGGGTCCAATGACCCTCCGCGGTCTCCACCCTGGCCAGGGTCTCCGCATCCGACCAGGCGAGGGTGGCGAACACCTCCCCTTTCGCCGTCAGATCAAAACCCCCAGGGATCTCCGATGCCCGCCACTCGAGGACATCGCTCGACAGTTCGGTCAGAGCCCGCATGGCCTCCTCCCCTTTCCCGCGGGGAACCCTCCGCGCACCGTAAATGTAGGTCCGCGGGGTTCCCGGGGTCAGGGGTTCAGAGCTGGCCCTTGAGGCGGCAGGGGTGGGATTCGCACCGGCCGCAGCAGTGGATGCAGCCCGGCGTGGCCCGCACGACGATGGGCGAGGAGGCCGGAGCGAATCTCCGCGCCGGGCCGGAGGCAGGATCCGGGCCGCGACCGTCCCGGTCCCGGCTCGCGGCCTTCGGCCCCTTCCGCCGGGCCGGAGCTGGACTCCTGACCATCAGGCTTCGGGGCGCTTGAAGCTCTTGGCCACCTTCTGCATGAGCAGGGGATCGCCCTCGATCTGGATCTTGCCGGACATGAAGGCCTCCTGCGCATTGAGCTTGCCGGTGCTCATGGCGACGAAGTCCTCGGCCTTGGCCTTGAGGGTGGTGTCGCAGGGCTTCATCAGCCGCGGGAACACCAGGCAGGCGCCGTTGCGGATGAACAGGGTGTAGCCCATGTCCTCCAGCTGGTAGCCCACGGCGGCCTCCAGGTCCCCGGCCTTCTCGGGCAGGAACCGCTCGGGCATGGATTCCAGCAGGGCCTCGGCGGGATTGAGGGCCGTCTGGAAGAAGGCCGTGTAGGCCGCCACCCGGCTCACATCGCCCTTCACGGTGATCTGGCCGCCCAGCAGGGCCGCCACCAGGTTGAGCTTGCCGGCGTTGAGGGCCGCGAAATCGGCGTCGGAGATGCCCAGGGCATCGCCCTCGGCCTCGCCGGGGCGGATCGAGAGCCCCTCCGGGCTGAAGTCCAGCCGGTAGGGCGCGCCATCCACCTTCAGTTCGAGGGTGCCCTTGGCGCCGCCGGTGTAGCGCTTGGAGAGCGTGGCCAGGGCCTTGCCGCCGGGCGTTTCCGGGAAGGTGATCTCGGGCTCGGCCGCCCAGGCCTTCCAGGCCTTGCGAAGCAGGGCCATGTCGCCGGTGAAGCGGATCTGGCCGCCGAGCAGCGCCGGTCCGGGATCGGAGAGGCCGCACACCATGGCGCGGACGGCGGCCTCGTCGCCGGCCACTTCGGCGCCCTCGCCGTAGCTCTCCGGGCCCACGGTCACCTTGATCCCGCCGCCCGCGAGGGCCAGCCGCGCCGGGACCAGATCCTTCAGGGCCTTCACGGGTCCGGCCTGGACCTGGGGCTTCTTGAAGAACTTGGGGAATTTCTGGAGGAGCCCCAGGTCGCCGGTGCCCTTCAGCTTGCCGGTCATGAAGGCCTGCATGGGATCGAGCTTGCCTTCGTTGAGGGCGATCCAGTCCTCCGCGGCGATGACCACGACGGAAGTGGCATCGGCCTTGGGTTCACGCTTCAGGGAGAAGGCCCCGTTCTCGATCAGGCAGGTGTAGTCGCCCCCGCCCTCGCCAGTCACCTGGTAGTAGACCGAGACCGTGAGCCCCTGGGCCTTCTCGGGCAGGAAGAGCTCGGGCATGAGCGAGAAGATGCCGTCCACCGTCAGGGCCATGATCCACCTCGGAATGATGGAATCGAGGATGGCCGGGGCTCTGGTTTCGATGCAACGGCTACCAGGAGTCAAGCGGGGCGCGTGTCCTACCTGAGGTCCTGGGCCAGGAGCTTCAGTCCTTTCCGGCTCGTGCTGATCTCCAGTGGGCCCGGCTGGTCGGAGGCCCCATCCTGGCGCCACTGCACGAGATACCGCGAACCGAACAACTGGATGGCCTGCCCGAACTGGTTCTCCACGCCCGGACTCAACGGGAAGGCGAACCCCCCCGTGGCGGGCGCGATCGCCCCGATGGTGCCCAGCACGTTCTGGCCGGCCCCGGCCACGGAGTAGAGGGTGAGCCCGGCCGCGATGGCCTTGGCCTTCAGCTCGTTCTGGACCAGGGTCATCTCTCCCGCGGCATAGGTGGCGGATTCCGCGGGGCCTCCCGCATCCCCCGTCTGCCGCTTGAAGGTCTGGAACATGGCCCGTTTCACCCCGGGATGGGACATGTCGTCGGATTCGCAGCGCGAGAAGACGATGACGTGCTTCTGCCCCTCCACCGGTCCCAGCAGCGCGAAGAGCGACTCCAGGGCGCTGGCATCCCTCCGGATGCTAGCGATCTGCTGCCGGACGAACATGGGATCGTTGAAATTCAGGCGGCCGAGGACGCTGACCCCGCGCTGTTCGTTCGTCCCCCCGGCCCACGCGGGGGCGCCGGAGTGGTAGCGGGCCAGCAGGGCCAGCAGGGCGTCCTGCCCCTGGGCATCATCGGCTGTGTCCGAAAAGGAGGCCTGGAATCCCGCCCCCTGGAGCGTCTCCTTCGGGGACCCCGTCAGGGTCTCGGGCAGCAGCCCCGGAACCTTGGCCAGGGTTTCGGCCCAGAGGCTGCGCCGGATGGAGAATCCGGGCATGAGCGATTCCAGGGAATCCTTGCCGCGGGCCACGATGAGCACCCGGTCGCCCTGGGGGACCTTGGTGAGGAAGTCGGCCGCGGCCGTGAAGGCGATGGACCGGTGCGTCAAATCCCGGATCGGCTCGAACACCAGCACCCAGGACTGGGCAGCATTCGCGGTGTCCGCCGGCGTCTTCACGGCCGCCACGGGGCGGACCTTCCCCCCGGCCTTCACCTGGAATTCCCCGGGCTTGAGGTCGTTCACCACGCCGCCCGTGGCGTCCAGCGCCAGCACCCAGGCCTGGCGAGTATCCGCGGGCACGGGCTGTCCGGCCGCCAGGACCGCGCCAAGGGCCAATCCGAAACACCAGCGATGGGACATGGCTG
>JAJYBX010000346.1 GCA_021778785.1 Acidobacteriota bacterium | reverse complement strand
CCACCGCAGGCCCGTGGCTCTCCCCGAAGGAGAGGATCCGGAACGCACGGCCGAAGGTGGAGGGGGAATCGAAGAGCATCCCTTCATTCTGATGCAAAGTGGATCGAGCCGGAGCCTTCCGATAACATGCCTGAATGCCGCCACGCTCCGCTTCCCGGTTGCTCGTCCTCCTACCGCTCCTGGCTGCCGGATCGACCGTCCGGGCGCAGGCGCCGCTTCTCCAGGACGGGGCGGACACCCTCCGCCAAGCCTGGTTGGCCTGGGCCGTCGGACCTCCGTCTTCCAAACCAGCCGCCGATGAAACCAGCCTGGAGGTGGGGTTGGGGGGAGCCGGTGGCCGCGGCCCGGGCTATTCGCCGATCCTCGGTGGCGAGGGATTCGGCACCGCCGTCCGCGGGGGCGGAGCCGCGGTGCAGGGCCGCTGGCGGCACGGGGGATGGACCCTGGAAGGGACGCTCCTGGCCTGGGACCAGACGGGCCGGAGCCAGGCTTCGCTCCAGCGGGGGGGCATCTCCTATCTCTCCACGCGTGGATGGCGGTTCGCCCTGGAGCAGCAGCCCATCCAGTGGGGCTTCGGACTGACCGGTGGGTACCTGCTGGGCACCTCCGCACGCCCCTTCCCCCGACTCTCCCTCGAGACCCCCTGGAAGGGCCTGCACCTGTTCCGTGTCCCCCTTGGCCAGTGGAAGGTGGAGGCCTTCATGGGCCGGCTCGAGTGGGACCGCAGCCTTCCCCAGTGGATGTCCAATCCCGAAACCCAGAAGGGCCTGCTCACGTCCAAGGGTGACATCCGCCGCCCCGACCTCAGCGGATTCCGGCTCCGGGGCGCCTTCGGCCCGAATGTGGAGCTCAACCTCGGGCTCACCTCCATGTGGGGCGGCGTCCGCCGGGACGGCAGCCGGACCCGCGCCGGCTACGGCGTCAGCGACTACCTCCTCGGGTTCTTCGGCGCGGAGAACATCGCCCAGGCCGAAGCGAGCGGGGATCCCACCCATCCGGATGTCAGCGGCTACAAAGCCATCTCCAATGCCATCGCCAACGCCGAGGCCCGCGTCCGCATCCCCCCCCTGGCCCGCCTGCTCAAGGCCGAGGGGACGGCCCTGTATCTCAGCCGGGGCGCCGAGAACGTCAACTGGCAGTGGAAGGACTTCCTGAAGGACCCCTTCGGGGCCCTGGCCCACGACCTGAAGTTCGACCTCCGCCAGCTGCGGCACGGCAAGGGGGCACTGCTCAGCTCCACGGAGGAGAGCTTCTGGGGGAACAACCGCCGCCAGGCTGCGCCCGCCCTGGATCACGTCAACGACGTGGTCGGCCTGCAGATCGTCTGGCCCCGGCGCTGGAGCCTCGGACTCGAATACGCCGACACGGTCAACATCCCCTGGTTCGGTGGCGGATACCGGACCTACTCCCACTGGGAATACCTCTCTGGCCAGACCCGGTTCGGGGACTTCCTCGGCATGGCCTTCGGGGGCGATGCCATCACCCGCACCCTGGACCTGGGCTTTCCCCTGGGCAGCAAGGGCCATGGGCACTGGATTCTGGTGCGGGGGACGCGGGAATTCCGGGATGACGAGGCCCTCTGGGCCCAACTTCGCCCCGGGCTGGTTCCCTCCCACGATCATTTTCTCTTCTCCCAGGTTGACCTGAGCTGGCCCCTCGCGGGATCCAGGTTGGGCCTTTCCGCCGCCGCGACCCGTGAGTACGAGGCTGGATTCCTTCCTGGGAACCGGTCGGCCACTTGGAACATGGCCGCGTCCTGGGCCTGGCGCCTTTTCTGATATGGGACCGATCCCGACTTCCGGTGCCGGCCCTGGGCGGCTGCTCTACCTCGGCGTGAACTACCATCCCGCCGTCGGGGGAGCCGAGGTGACCGATCAGTTGCTCCTGGAGGCCTGGGTCGCCCACGGTGGTAGCGCACGGGCGGTGCATCTCGGATCGGGACCAGCCACCGTCCTCCGCGGTGTCGAAGTCATGCCCGTCTCCAGCCGCCGGGCCATGCGCACCGCCGGGTTGGCGTATTCGCCGGCCCTCGTCTATGCCCAGGTGGGAACCCACGCCCTCGGAGCGGACCTGGCAGCCCTCCTGGGTGTACCGAGCTTGACCTACCTGCACGACGCCCGCCCCCTCTGTCCGGATATGGAGGCGCTGGTAGGCTGCGATCGGAACTGCTCGGCCTGTCCGGTGTACCACCGGTACCCCACCCATGAGGGCAGGGCCCTCCTCCAGGCATTCGATCGGATCCTCGCCCCCTCTCGATTCATGGCCGATCTGGCAGGCGGCCTCCTCGGAAGGGGAGACATCGACGTGCTGCACCCCGCCGTGCGCCGGGTGGTCCCGGAGGCGACCACGACCCAGTCGGCCATCGCCATGTCAGCCGCGGAACGCGTGAAGGGGGCGGATCTCTTCCTGCAGATCGCGGAGCGGATGCCCGATCACAGGTTCCTTCTGGCCGGCCGGGGCCGTGCGAGCCGATGCGGCTACGACCCCACCCGTCATTCGAACGTCAGGATTGCCGGCCCGCTCCCACCGGGACAGCTCTACGGTGAAAGCTGGCTGGTGCTGATGCCTTCGCGGATCCCGGAATCCTTCGGTCGAATGGCGCCCGAGGCCCAATCGGCTGGGCGGCTCTTCATGGGAAGCCGGATTGGCGGTATTCCCGAGGCCGCGGGTGAGCCCGGCATCCTGGTGGACGACTATCTGGATCCGGAGGCCTGGGTGCGGGCAATCCGGGCCCTGGAGGCCGATCCGGACAGACAGGTCCGCCTGAGGACCCTTGGCGAGGCTGCCTGGAAACGATTCGATGCCACCGCCATGGCCGACCGATTCTGTGGGGAAGTCCAGACCCTGATGGATCGCCAGGCCATGCCCCGGAGATCGATGCCGTCCACCCTGAAGACGCAACTCCCCTGGCATGTTCCGCCAATCCTCCGCTGGACCCTCTATGGATCCTATGGAGCGACCGTCCTCGGGGGTGCCCTGGTGTTCCTGGGGTTTCCGCGCGGGTGCTTTCTCGTCCCATTTGCCGCCTTCCTCGCTTCTCTCGGACTCATCGGCTGGGTCCATGCCGCTCCCCTCCTCAAGGTAGGAGCACTGCCGGCCTCACTCTCGGGACGGAAGTTGGCCCG
>JAJYBX010000345.1 GCA_021778785.1 Acidobacteriota bacterium | reverse complement strand
CTCCCGGCGCGGCAGGGGCCGGCCCTGGCCGGGCAGCATGGGCTCGATCCCCTCCAGGTCGAGCTCGTCCAGGCTGGCGGCGTGGGTGAGCATCTGGGTCATGGCCTGCCGCAGGGGCTCGACCTCATCCTCGGCCAAGCTCAGGTGGGCCAGGCGGGCGCAGCGCAGCACGTCCTCGCGGGTGACGTCCATGTCAGGCTCCCAGCTTCAGGTCGGCGTCGGCGTTCCGGGGCCAGGGGTCGGCGTCCACCGGCAGCAGGGCGCCCGCGGCCGCGATCATGGCGCCGTTGTCCGTGCAGAGCCTGGGCTCGGGGATGGCCAGGGCCAGCCCCTCCCGGGCGGCCAGGGCCTGGGCATCGGCCCGGAGGCGTGAATTGCAGGCCACGCCGCCGCTGATGAGGAGGCTCCGGGCTCCGTGCTCCCGGGCGAGCTCCGGCACGGGCTTCAGCAGCCAGCCGGAGATGGCCTCCTGGAGGCTGCGGCAGAGCCCCTGCACCCCGGGATCCTCGGCGCCGGCCTCCGCCAGGCGGGGGTCGCGCTCCACCCGCAGCTTCACGGCGGTCTTCAGGCCCGAGAAGCTCCAGGCAGCCTTGCCGTCCCGGAACTTCGGGGGCGTGAAGGGGTCTGCCGCCTTCGGCGCCCGGGTGGCGCAGGTGTCCACCACGGGACCGCCGGGGTAGCCCAGGTTCAGCATCCGCGCGGTCTTGTCGAAGGCCTCGCCGGCCGCGTCGTCCCGGGTCTTCTGCAGCAGTTCCAGGGAGGTCCAGTCCTTCGCCAGGTAGATGTGCGTGTGGCCGCCGGAGACCAGCAGGGCCAGGGCGGGGAAGGGGAGGTCGGGCGCCGCGAAGCGGGCGGCGTTGAGGTGGCCCAGCAGGTGGTGCACCCCCACCCAGGGGATGCCCTCCCGCCAGGCGATGGCCTTGCTGGCACTGAAGGTGGCCAGGAGGCTGCCCACGAGGCCCGGCCCGCGCGTGACCGCGATGCGGTCCAGGTCAGCCAGGCCGAGGCCGGCCTTGGCCAGGGCCTCGGCCATGACGGCGCGCACCTGCAGCAGGTGCTCCCGGGCCGCCAGCTCGGGCACCACGCCGCCGAAGGGGCCGTGGATGCCGTCCTGGCTCTTGCGGACCAGGGATTTCAGCACCGGCCCGGAGGCTGTCTCCTCCACCACGGCGGCGGAACAGTCGTCGCAGGAGGACTCGAGACCCAGGACCAGCATCCGCCAAGTGTAACCTGGGGCCGATGACCCCTGCGCTCGTCCCCACGCTCGTCCAGCTCAACCGCCCCCTGCCGCCCCTCACCTACCTGGCGCCGGAGGGGCTGCCGGCCTGGGTGCGGGTGCGGGTGAAAGTGCGGAACAGCGCCGCGGTGGGCCTGGCCATGGGGCCGGACCCGGGGACGCCCGCGGTGAAGCTGCGGCCCATCGAGGCGGTCGTGGATCCCTTTCCGCTGCCGCCCCCGGCCCTGCGGGAGCTACTGGCCTTCGCGGCCCGCTACTACGGCTGCCTGGAGGCCCACCTGCTGCCCCTGGCCCTGCCCCAGGCCCTGCTGCCGCGCTGGGAGACGGAGGAAGACGGCCAGCGCCTGGATTTCTTCCGGGACACGGGCCGCTGGGCCTCCCTGGCGGAATTGGGCGGGGCCTGGCACCGCGACCCCGCGATCCTGCCCACCCTGTTGCACCGTCAGGAACTCCGGGGGGCGGGGTTCACGGAGGTCCACCTCACGGGCCGGCCCCACCCCCCCCGGGTGACGCCCGCCCAGGCCAAGGTGCTGCTGGCCCTGGAGGAGGCGGGCGGGGCCCTCCTGGAGCCGGACCTGCTGGCTGCGGCGGGCGTGGGCCCTTCTGTGCTGGGCACCCTGGAGAAGCGGGGCCTGGTCGAACGCATGAAGCGGATGGACCTGCTGGCCCAGCGGCGGGAAGCCGGCCGGGACCGCGTGGTGGACCTGAATGCGGAACAGCGGGTGGCCCTCGAGGGCGTGGCCCTTGGCGCCTTCGGCGTCCACCTCCTCCAGGGCGTCACGGGATCGGGCAAGACGGAGGTGTACCTGGCCCTGGCCGAGCGGGTGCTGGCCGCGGGGAAGCGGGTGCTCTGGCTGGTGCCGGAGATCGGCCTCACCCCGCGCCTGCTGGACCGCCTGGAGGCCCGTTTTCCGGGCCGAGTCGCCGTAGGTCACGCGGGCCTCAACGCCGGCGAGAAGCACGGTGACGTGGTGCGCCTGCTGGGCAACGGCGCGGACCTCTTCGTGGGGGTCCGGAACGCCGTGCTGGCGCCCCTCCGCGACGTCGGCCTGGTGGTGGTGGACGAGGAACACGAGGGCTCGTACAAGTCCGAGGAGCACCCGCGGATCCACGCCCGGGACCTGGCGGTGAAGCGGGCCCAGATCGAGGGCTGTCCCGTGGTCCTCGGCAGCGCCACGCCGAGCCTGGAGAGCTGGCACGCGGCGCAGACCGGGCGGTACAAGCTGCTCCGGCTGCGGGAGCGGCCCGCCGGCGTCACCCTGCCGAAGGTGGAGATCGTGGATCTCCGTGATGCCTTCCGCGCGGCCCGCCGCAAGGTGATCCTCGCGCCCACGCTGATGCAGGCCCTCACGGAGAACCTGGCCAGGGGCGAGCAGTCCCTCCTGCTGCTGAACCGGCGGGGCTACGAGAACTTCTGGATGTGCCGGGCCTGCGGCAAGGCCCTGGGCTGCCCCCACTGCGCCATCTCCCTCACCTACCACCGGGGCGACTTCCGCCTCCGCTGCCACCTCTGCGGCTTCGAGACCGTGCCACCGGAGGCCTGCCCTGATTGCGGGGCGGAGCACCTGCGGGGCGTGGGCGAGGGTACCGAGCAGGTCGAGGAACACCTGGCGGGGCTCTTCCCCGCGGCCCGCATCCTGCGGCTGGACCGGGACACCACCCGGCGCCGCGGCTCCCTGGAGGCGGGCCTGCTGGCCGCCGAGCAGGGCCAGGTGGACATCCTCGTGGGCACCCAGATGCTGGCCAAGGGGCACACCTTCCCACGGCTCACGCTCGTGGGCGTCCTCAACGCGGACCAGGGGCTCAAGGTGGCCGACTTCCGGGCCTCGGAGCGCACCTTCCAGCTGCTTACCCAGGTGGCCGGCCGGGCAGGCCGGGCGGATCTCCCGGGCCGGGTGATCCTC
>JAJYBX010000344.1 GCA_021778785.1 Acidobacteriota bacterium | reverse complement strand
CGTTCACGATGCGGTAGAGGATGGTGTTGATGGAGGCCCCGGGAAAAGGTGACTGGCCGCTCATCAGTTCGAAGACCAGCACCCCGAAGCTGAAGATGTCGGAGCGGCCGTCCACCGTGCCTTCCTTGATCTGCTCGGGGCTGGCGTAGCTGGGCGTGCCCAGGAAGGTGCCCGTCTGGGTCAGGCTGGCATCCTCCCGCTTGGCGATGCCGAAATCCATGAGCTTGGGGCGGCCGTCCTCGCCGACCATGACGTTTCCCGGCTTCACGTCCCGGTGGACGATGCCCTTGGCGTGGGCGTGATCCAGAGCCTCGGCGAGGCCGGCGGCGATCCGCAGCTTCTCTTTCAGGGACATCGGCACGGCGCCCTTGATGAGGCTGTCCAGCGGCTTTCCGGTCACGAATTCCATGGCCAGGAAGGGGCCGAGACCCTCCTCCTCGCCCACATCGTAGATGGCCACGATCCCCGGGTGGTTGAGCACGCCCGAGACCTCCGCCTCCCGCTGGAAGCGCATGAGGAACTCGTGGCGGTCGGCCTCGTTCCGGACCGAGTCCAGCTTCACCAGCTTGATGGCCACCTTCCGCTTGATCTTGGGATCCTCGGCCAGGACCACGTTGCCCATGGCCCCTCCCCCCAGCAGGCGCTGGACCTGGTATCGGCCGATGGTCTTGGGGAGGTTCTCGGAATCGCCCATGCGTGTCCCTGGTTGCGGTGCCATCCTACCAACCGCATCGGCAGGGTTTGCAAGATTGTGAGGTTTTTCATGGATTTTCCAGCCAGTCCCGGCAGAATATAAGGCAGCTCATGGGATGTGGGCGAAGGAGAGCGTTCCGAGATGGAGATCATCAAGACCGTCGTGCTGGTCACCTACTTCGCGCTGCTCACCATCCTGAGCATCTACGGCGCGCACCGCCTGTGGATGCTGCTGCTCTACTACCGCCACAAGAAGGACGTGCCCCAGCCCAAGGGTGACGTGAACTACCTGCCCGTGGTGACGGTGCAATTGGCCGTCTTCAACGAGATGAACGTCGTCGAGCGGCTGATGGACCACGTCGTCCGCATGGACTGGCCCAAGGAGAAGCTCGAGATCCAGGTGCTGGACGACTCCACCGATGAGACGGTGAGGGTCGCCAGTGCCGTGGTGGACCGCTACAAGGCGCTGGGCTTCGACATCCACTACCTCCACCGGACGGACCGGACCGGCTTCAAGGCCGGCGCGCTGGCCGAGGGACTCAAGGTCGCCAAGGGCGAACTGGTGGCCATGTTCGATGCCGACTTCCTGCCCACGGAGGACTTCCTCCGCAAGGCCGTGCCGCACTTCGCCGATGAGAAGGTGGCCTTCGTCCAGGGCTGCTGGGCCCACCTGAACCGCGAGTTCTCGCTGCTCACCCAGGTCCAGGCCATCCTCCTGGACGGCCACTTCGTCTTCGAGCACACCGCCCGCCACCGGTCCAAGGCCTTCTTCAACTTCAGCGGCACGGCCGGCATGTGGCGCGTCGCCGCCATCGCCGATGCCGGCGGCTGGGAACACGACACCATCACCGAGGATGCCGACCTGTCCTACCGCGCCCAGCTCAAGGGCTGGAAGGGCGTCTACCTCAAGGATCTCGTCGTGCCCGCCGAGCTGCCCGTGGAGGTCAACGCCTTCAAGAGCCAGCAGCACCGCTGGGCCAAGGGCAATGCCCAGGTCATCCGCAAGCTGATGAAGACCATCTGGAAGTCCAATGAAAGCCTGCACACCAAGCTGGAGTGCTGGTTCCACCTCACGGCCAACTGCAACTACATGCTGATGGTGGTGCTTTCCATCATCATGGTGCCCAGCATGATCATCCGGGCCGGCACGCCCGTTCATGTCCTGCTGCTCACGGACGGCCCCTTCTTCCTGCTGAACGCCGTCAGTGTCGGGCTCTACTTCGGCCTCTCCCAGAAGGAGCTGACCGACAACACCGGCTGGAAGAAGCGTCTGAAGTACATCCCCGGCCTCATGGGCCTGGGCATCGGGCTGGCCCTGAACCAGGCCAAGGCCGTGCTGGAAGGTTTCTTCACCGACGACAAGGAGTTTAAGCGCACGCCCAAGCTCGGCATGGATGCCGAGGGGAAGGCCATCTCCAAGCGCGCCTACAAGGTGCCCAAGAGCGTCCTCACCTTCCTGGAGCTGGCCTTCGCGGTCTACTACCTCCTGGCCCTGGTGGGCGCCATCTACATCCGGAAGTGGGCCTCCGTGCCCTTCCTCTGGCTCTTCTTCAGCGGGTTCTCCTACATGAGCCTCCTCTCCTTCGCCGACATGAAGCTCTTCCGGCGGCTGGCGATGGAGGAACCCGAGGACGAGGTCCAGAGCGCGTCCACCTTCGTGCAGTAGGTCCACCTGGCCGGGGAATGATGGCCCGCCCGCCCCGTCCCCAGCGTTCCCGCGCCGCCGCCCTGCGCTACCAGCCGGAGGACCCCTTCCGGGATGCCGCACCCAGGCTGGTGGCCAGGGGCGAGGGCCTGCTGGCCGACCGGATCCTCGAACTGGCCCGCCAGCACGGTGTCTCCGTCACCCGGGATCCCGATCTGCTGGCCGCCCTGGAACCCCTCGACATCGGCCGGTTGATCCCCCCCGAACTCTTCCAGGCCGTGGCCCTGCTCCTGGCCGCCCTCTACCGCGCCAACAGCCGGATGCCCGCCGAGCCGACCGCATGATCGACCTCCACTGCCACACCCTCCATTCCGACGGCACGGACACCCCGGAGCGCCTGGTCCTCCTCGGCGAGGAGGCCGGCCTGACGGCCCTCTGCCTCACGGACCACGATACCCTCGGGGGCATTCCGGACTTCCTGGCCCAGCAGGCGAAGGTGAAGGTCCGGCTGCTCGTGGGCACGGAACTGAGCTGTCGCTTCCTCGGCCGGTCCCTCCACATCCTGGGCCTCCTGGTGGATCCCGGGGACGCGCGCTTCCAGGCCCGCCTCCTGGAACTCCGCGGGCGCCGGGAGGACCGGAACCTCCGCATGACCGCGCGCCTGGCGGAGGTGGGCTGCCCGGTGAGCCTGGAAGAGGTTCAAATCCAGGCGGAGACCCCCCTGCTCTCCCGCGTCCATTTCGCCCGGGCCCTGGCTGCCAAGGGCTACGTGCGACGACCCCAGGAGGCCTTCGAACGCCTCATCGGCGACGACGGCCCGGCCTTCG
>JAJYBX010000343.1 GCA_021778785.1 Acidobacteriota bacterium | reverse complement strand
GGTCGCGCAGGTGAAGGCGACGCTCATGGCCCGGCACGGGGGCGAGGAGGACATCACCGTCACCACCCAGACGGAGATGCTCGATGTCTTCGGCCGCGTCATCGGCATCGTCACCCTGGCCGTCACGGCCATCGCCGGCATCTCGCTGGTGGTGGGGGCCATGGGCATCCTCACGGTGATGTGGATCTCCGTGCACGAGCGCACGGCGGAGATCGGCCTGCTCCGCGCCCTCGGGGTGGACGGCCCCACGGTGCAGGCCCTCTTCCTGCTGGAGGCCATCCTGCTGGCCCTGGGCGGCGGCCTGGGCGGCCTCGCCGTCGGGGCCCTGGTGCAGCTGCTCCTCCGCCTGGCCGTGCCCGGCCTGCCCCTGGCCACGCCCCCCGGCGCCGTGGCCGCAGCCCTGCTCATGACGCTGCTGGTGGGCATCGCCGCCGGCGTGCTCCCCGCCCGCAAGGCCGCCGCCCTGGATCCCATCGAGGCCCTGCGGGCGGAGTGATCCCCATCGGCCCTCGCGCGGACCTGGGGATGCTCCAGGTCCGTGAAATCAGGGCTTGGTGGGCCAGGCGATCCTGACCTTCCGGTGGTGGGCGACGCAATCGCGCAGGTACAGGTTGATGAGGCTCTGATACGGCACCCCGGCCTCCATCGCCATGTCCTTGAAGTAGGTGACCACGTCCTCGGAGAGCCGCATGGTGACCGGCTTCTTGAGCTTCGAAGCATAGGGGTTCTTGCGGGCCTTCATGCTCGAGAAATCGTATTCAGACTTCATGCTTCACCTCCGTAGAACGAACTTTCCGACTTGGTGGCCTTGCGGGCGGAAATGATCCGGATCACGCCGCCGGAGGCCCGCTCGCAATGGCAGACAACGAGGATTCTCGCTTCCACGCTCATGCCGAGCAGGATGAACCGCTCCTCCGAGCCCGAGTGCTCGTCGTCAAAGAACTGCACGGCGCGTTCGTCGTAGAAGACGGACATCGCCTCCTCGAAAGAGACCCCATGCTTCCTGAGGTTCGAAGCGGCCTTGGAGGAGTCCCACTCGAAGCGGATCATACATACAGTGTATTGCTCATGCTCCCTCGATCAAGGGGCCACCGTGTCGGGCGTCAGGTGCCCGCCACCAGCAGCTCCTCGGCGGGATCGGGGGGGCGCAGGCCGTCGGGGCGGCCCGCGAAGTAGCGCCGGGCCAGGGCGCCGGAGGATTCGTGCCGCGCCTCGAGGAAGCCGGCGGCGCGGGCCAGGGCCACCAGCTCCGGCGGCTCGAAGAAGCTGAGGAAGGGCGTGCCGCTGGCCCGGGCCCCCTCCATGGCCCGCGCCATGCCGGGACGCACCTCGGGATCGGACGACTCGATCGGCACCAGGAAGGACATCACCAGGGTGGAGCCCGGCGCCAGGGTCGCGATCCGGCCCAGGGTGGCCGCGACGGCCTCCCGAGTGAGGTACATGCTCACGCCCGTGGAGGCCACCAGCGCCGGCCGCGCCGCGTCGAAGCCCGCCGCCGCCAGCCGGTCCCACTCCCCGTCGCCTGCCTCGAAATCCACCGGCACCAGCCGCAGCCCCTCCGGAAGGCCGTAGCCCAGGTCCAGCAGCCGCTGGCGCTTCCAGGCCTGGGGCCCGGGCCGGTCCACCTCGAAGACCGTCAGGCGGGAGGCCAGGTCGGGCCGGCGCTGGACGAAGGTGTCCAGCCCCGCGCCCAGGAGCACGACCTGATCCACCCCCCGGGCCGCCTGGTCCTCGATCCAGTCCTCGATGAACCGCGCCCGGGCCACGATGGCCGCCCGGAAGGGCCGCGTGAACGGCCCCATGTCCGGCCGGTCCCGCCACCCGTCCTCCGGCGCCGCGAGCCGCAGCCCCACCGCGTCCCGGAACACCGGCGGCGCCGCGTCCACCTCCAGGTGCAGCGCCCGCCACAAGGCCACCCGCACCGCCGTGCTGTCCGGCACCGCCTCAGGCTCCTCACGCATCACGCCTCCGGGAAAGCGACCACCGGGGAAGTCTAGCGAGGGTCGTGCCCAGAGAACCTCGGCTGGGGTTCATGCAGCGCGGAAAAAATCAAAAGGAACCACAGATGAACACAGATGGACACCGATAAAAGCTGATGAACACCGATTGCTGGATGAACAAACGACATCAATCTGTCCAGACTGCGCCGGGGCGAGGGGCGGAGCCGGGGGAGCGGGAGGGCAAGCGAGGGAAGGCCAGGCAGGCCGAGGTGGGCCAGGGGTCAGGCCTCGGGGGGCCTGGCGCCGAGGAACCATTCCGTGTGCTGGTCGCCCTGGCGGCCAAAGTAGGTCACCCGCTGGCCCCTGAGAAAGGCGACGTAGCCCTGGACTCCCGCCGCCATCGCACGCTTGCTGAAATTCCGGAACGTCTGGCCATGTTGCTGGCTGTCGAGGATGGCCGCCTGCAGGGCCGGACGGTCGAAGTCCTCGGCGATGGCGGGCAGATCCTCGAAGGAGAGCGGGGCGTGGGCGACGCCGCCCGTCGGGCTGTAGAAAGTGAAGGTCCGGGACGCGTAATCCACGTGGTAGGTCTCGACGCCGTTGTCGAGGAGGCTTCTCACGATCTCGGGGAACGGCAGGGAGCCTGTGAGGGTGGCTGCAGCCGCCTTGAGAATCAGGTTGGCATCCATGGCCTTCTCCTCTGGGTGAGCGTGATGGGGTGCGCGAGGCCTGACGTTAGAAGCGGACCGGCCCTGCCTGCACCAAGGCGCTGAGCGGGGCCGAGGAAACGGGAAGGCGAGCGTGCGCGGAAGACCATGCGGGCGGGATCCTACTTGAGCGGGGCGTCAGACCGCGGGACGACGCATGGATTCATGCGGTTGGGGATTCTGGCGGTTGCCACAGTTCGATGCGATTGCCCTCTGGATCCATGACCCAACCGAATGTCCCGAAATCCGATTCATCGACTTTGGCATCCACCTCGCACCCTTCAGCTCGCAGGGCCTCAAGGACCGCGTGAAGGTCTTCGACCACATAATTCACCATGAACGGAGATCTGCTGGGCGCGAAGCTCTCGGAGGCATCAGGGAAGATGCTCCAGACCGTCATTCCGTCTGCCCGGTTCCAGGGGAAGGTCGTGCCGCCCCAATCCTGGACGTCGATGCCCAGATGAGTCTTGTACCAGGCTCGAAGCGCCTCGGGATTCCGGGCCTTGAAGAAGATCCCACCGACTCCGACGACCCTTTTC
>JAJYBX010000342.1 GCA_021778785.1 Acidobacteriota bacterium | reverse complement strand
CGCCAGGGCCTCGGGCGTGTCGAACACGCGGTTCACCAGCCCGCAGGCCCGAGCCTCCTCCGCCAGGATCTTCCGGCCCGTGTAGGCCCACTCGCGGACGAGGCCCGGGGCCACCAGCTTCGGCAGCCGCTGGAGGGTGCCCACGTCCGCCACCATGCCGATCTCGATCTCCTTGATGGAGAAGTGGGCGTCGGCGGAGCAGTAGCGCAGGTCCGCCGCCGCCACGAGATCCAGCCCCCCGCCCACGCAGGCCCCGTGGATGGCGGCCAGCACGGGCTTGCGGCAGCGCTCCAGGCTGGTGAGGCAGTCCTGCAGGTCGAGGATGGCGCGGCGCAGGTTCTCGTTGGTGCGGCCGGGGCACTCGTCCTTGATGGCCTGCTGCACGCCCATGAGCATGGCCAGGTCGATGCCGGAGCAGAAGTGTTTGCCGTTCCCCGCCAGCACCACCACCCGCACCTCGGGCGTGGCGTCGGCCCAGGCCATGACCGTGCGCAGCTCCTGCCACAGGGCCTCGTTCAGCGCGTTGGCCTTGTCGGGGCGGTCCAGGTGGACCTGGGCGACGTGGTCCTCGACCCGGACGGCGAGGGCGGTGAAGGCGGGCATGGGGTTCGTCATGTCGGACTCCGTCAGAGATCGTCCCAGAGGGTCCGGAGCGTGCCGGTGGCTCCGGTGGTGAAGGCCTTGACCGCCGCGCGGAGGGGCTCCGGCAGGCGGCGGGCCGCCTCCAGGGCCTGCACCCGCGAGGGGGCGTTGAGGCCCGGCCAGGCGGCACGGAGGGCCTCGACCCAGGTGCCATCGCCCAGGGCCGCCCGCGGCACCCAGCGCCAGGGGGCGCCCAGGCCCGGTTCCCGCAGGGCGGCCAGGGCCTCGGCGGCGCGATCGGACCTCAGGGCCAGGGCGGCGGCGGCCTCGGCTGCCTCCCGCTGGGCGAAGGGATCTGGCAGCAGGGCCAGGAGGGACGGCAGGGCCGCGGCCTCGCCCACGTCGCCCAGGGCCAGGGCCAGGGCGAAGCGGGCCCCCTCCGGCGCGGCCCCGAGGGCAGCCAGGAGCCAGGGGCCATCGCCCGGCCGGGCGGCAGCGCGCAGCCCCTCCGCGGCGGCCCGGCGCACGCCCACGGGCCCGGTGCCCAGGGCGTCCAGGTAGGGCGCCAACCGGACCTCCGGCCCCTCGTCCCGGCGCGGTGCGGCGACGGTGGCGGTCTCCCGGTCCTCCAGCCGGTACCCCGGGAGGGGCTCCTCGCCCCAGCCCGCGGCCTCGGCGCTCTCCAGCCAATCCGACAGTTCCTGTCCAAGGGTGGCCATGTCCGGCGTGCGCCGGGCGGGATCCGGCTGGAGGCAGCGCAGGATCAGCCCGGCCAGCCGCGGGGGGAAGCCGGGCCGCGCCGCCGCGGGCGGCAGCTGCACCTGCGCGTAGGCCTGGCCGGTGGTGAACTCGTAGAGGATGGCCCCCAGGGCATAGACATCGCAGCGGCCATCCACCCGGCGCGGATCGCCATGCTGCTCCGGCGCCATGTAGCCCAGGGTCCCCACCACCATCTGGCTGCGGGTGACGCGGGTGTGGCCCTCGGCGCCCTCCCAGAAGCAGACGCCGAAGTCCGTCACCTTCAGCCGGCCGTCCGCGGCGAAGAGCAGGTTGGAGGGCTTGAGGTCCCGGTGCACCACGCCCGCGGCGTGGGCCACCTGGAGGGCGCCGCAGACGGGCAGGAGGCGGCGGACCAGGCGGGCCGGGGCCTCTCCCCGGCAGGCCTTCACGCTGCCGCCCGGCAGCAGCTCCATCACGAGGTAGGGCCAGGTGCCGCTGCGGCCGTAGGCGTACACCTCCACCAGGTGGGGGTGGGAGAGATGGGTGAGCACCTCCCCCTCGCGCAGGAAGCGCCGGACCAGTGCCTCGTCGCCATGGACCTCGGGCCGGAGGAGCTTCACGGCGGACTGGACGCCGGGCCGGAAGCGATCCTCCCCCCGGAAGACCAGGGCCATGCCACCCTCGCCCAGGGGCTCCCGGAGGCGGACGCTGCCGATCTGCGCCGGGGGCCTGGGGGCGCTCATGGCGCGAGGATGCTGCGGTTCCGGCCCCCGGCCTTGGCCCGGTAGAGCGCCGCGTCGGCCCGGGCCAGCAGGGCCCCGCCGTCCGGATCGCCCGGCTTCAGCTCCGCCACGCCCAGGCTGCAGGTGGGGAGCACGGGACGGCCCAGGACCTCCACGGGCTCGCGCTCCAGGTTCCGCCGGAGTTCTTCCGCCAGGCTGAGGGCCATGGCCGCCGTGGTCTCCGGCAGCACCATGAGGAACTCCTCGCCGCCCAGCCGGCCCACGTGGTCCGAACCCCGCAGCCGCCCCGCCAGGAGACCCCCGAAGACCCGCAGCACCTGGTCCCCGGCGGCGTGGCCGAAGGTGTCGTTGATGCGCTTGAAGTGGTCCAGGTCCGCCAGGATCAGCGAGAGGGGCCGGCGGTGCCGCCGGGCCAGGTCCCAGTGCTTCTCCAGCTGGTGGAGCACGGTGGCGCGGTTGTTCACGCCGGTGAGGGGGTCCACCGTGGTCTGCGCCACGACGGCCTCGTGGTACTTGCGCTCCAGGGCATCCAGCCGCTTGAGCTTGAAGGCGTGGCTGCCCACGCGGAGCACGTCGCCATGGACCAGGAGCGCCGGCGCCTGGAGGGCCTCCACCTTGCGGCCGTTCACGAACAGCCCATTGGTGGAGCCCAGGTCGCGGAGCTCGACAGCCGCACCGCTTGGGGCCACGTCGAGCCGGGCGTGACGGCGGCTCACCTCGGGCTCGTCCAGCCAGAGCAGGTTCTCCTGGGAGCGGCCGATGGTGAGCCCCGCCGCGGGCAGGGGCACCAGCTCCCCCAGGGGATGGCCCACGTAGCGGATCAGGGCCCACTCGCGGTCCCCGCCGCCGGGCTCGGGCGGCATCTCCCCCGCGGCGCGGGTGGCCGGATCCCAGGCGGTGGTCTCGGAGAGGTTCGGGTCGAAGGGCATGGACCCCTGGAGTCTAACCCGACTCTAGGGCAGAAGCGCGTGGACGCAGACCCGATCCCTGCCTGCGCTCTTGGCCAGGTAGAGGGCCGCGTCGGCCCGGGCCAGCAGCTGGCCGGGATCCTGGTCGGAGCTGAGCCGTTCGGCCACGCCCAGGCTGCAGGTGAACGCCAGCGGGCCCGTGCTCAGCGCCACCGGGACCGCGGCCGTGGCCTTCCGCAGGCGCTCGGCGAACTG
>JAJYBX010000341.1 GCA_021778785.1 Acidobacteriota bacterium | reverse complement strand
CAGGCCACCGGGGACTTCGATCCCGACCGGCGCGGAGAAGCCCCCTTGCGGGGGCTTCTGGTCTGGAGGCGCCGATCGGAATCGAACCGATGAATGGCAGATTTGCAGTCTGCGGCCTTACCACTTGGCTACGGCGCCTTGCTGTGCTGCTTCTGAAACGACCCGGGCCGCGTTCGCGGCCCGGGTGGTGGAGCGGGTGATGGGATTTGAACCCACGACTTCAACCTTGGCAAGGTTGCACTCTACCACTGAGTTACACCCGCATGAGACTTAGATCCTAGCAATGGCGCGAATCGCGGTCAACGATCTTTTTCGGCGCGGCAGGCGGGGCAGAGGCCGAAGAGCATCAGCTGGTGCCGGGTGATCCGGAACCCGGAGATCCGCTCCATTTCTGCAAGGGAGGCATCGAGGCCGCAGGCATCCACTTCGGACATCCGGCCGCACTGCTCGCACTGCAGGTGGTGGTGGTGGTGCCTGGAATTGCAGCGGACGAAGCGCATCACCTGATCCGCGCCGAGGATGCTTTCGGCCCATCCCTCCTGCACGAAGCGCTCCAGGTTCCGGTAGATGGTCGGCAGGCCGGAACGCCGCTCGGGCATGCGCTCCCAGATCTCCTCCACCGTCAGCGGGCGGTCCGAATCGTGCAGCACGCGCAGGATCCCCTCGCGCTGGGGGGTCTGGCGCATGCCTGCGGCTCGCAGGGAGGGCGAGTGGGGAACCTCGGGGGCTGACATGCCCCTAGGATGCCAGATTCGGGCATGCTAGCCCCATATGCTCCCCCGAACGTCCGGACCCGCGGATGCCTCTGCGGCCAGCCAGCCCTTCCTGCCCCTCAGCTTCCGCCTCTTCGCGAGCTTCGGCCTGCTCGTCCTGCATCTGGCCCTCCCCCAGGAGGGGCGCGCCACGGGCCCCGGGGAGGGCCTCTACGTCCTGGCTCTCGTCCTGCTGCTGGCGGAGTCGGCCTGGGAAGCCGGGCGTGGACTCCGCGCCCAGGATCGGGTGTTCCCCACGCCCAGCCTCCCCTGGATCCGTTGGAACCTGGCACTGGACCTGGCGCTGGTGTCCCTCGTCATCGCCTACCAGGGCGTGGCCCAGGAGCGCTTCTCCACCCTCTACATCTTCCCGGTCCTGGCTTCGGCGTTCTATGTCGGGACCGCGGAGATCGTGTGGGTGGGGGTCCTCTCCTCGCTCACCCACATCCTGGTGGTGCTGGGCTTCGTCTCCAGCCTGTTCCCACCCTTCGGTGAATCGGGCCCCGGTCTGGACCTTGAACCCGGAAGCCTCACCTTCATCCTGGGCCTCGCCTCCATCCAGATCTTCGCCGCCACGCTGGTGGTGGTGCTGATCCGGCGCAATCTGGAGAGCCTCGAGACCGATCTCAGCGCCTCCGTCGCCGCGGTGGACGAACTCTCGGCGCTCCACCTGCGCGTGGTGGAATCCATGTCCTCGGGCCTCATCACGCTGGACCTGGAGGACCGGATCACCTCGGCCAATCCGGCGGCGGAGGCGATCCTCGGCCTCACCGTCCTCCCGGGCCGGCCGGTCCAGGAGCTTCTGCCCCTGGGGAGCCCCCTTCCCGTGCATCGGGGTCGGGAGCAGCGGTTCGAACTGCCCTTCGCGACCCCGGA
This sequence comes from Acidobacteriota bacterium, assembly GCA_021778785.1. GTDB lineage: Bacteria > Acidobacteriota > Holophagae > Holophagales > Holophagaceae > Geothrix. The sequence goes on along the minus strand of JAJYBX010000341.1, from coordinate 1,581 downwards.
CCGGGGGATGCGGATCCTGGGCGGGCACCTTGCATCCCTGCGCGGGGCCACCGGACAGACCACAGGCCACCTGCTGCTCTTCCAGGACCTCACGGAACTGAAGGCGCTGGCGGAGCGGACCCGCATCAGCGAACGCCTGGCCACCGTGGGCCAACTGGCCGCCGGGCTGGCCCACGAGATGCGCAACCCCCTGGCCTCCATCAGCGGCTGCGTGCAGCTGCTCCAGGCCTCTGGGCCGGGCCACGACGTGAAGGACCGTGTGCTCGGGATCCTCGAGCGGGAGACGCTGCGCGTGAACAGCATCGTCTCCGACTTCCTCGATTTCGCCCGCCCCGGCCAGCCGGCGCCCCAGGTGCTGTCGCTTCCGCGGGTGTTGGAGGAGGCCCGCAGCAGCTGGGAGACGGACCCCAGGGCGCAGGGGATCCCCCTCGCGCTGTCGCCGGCCCCTGAGCTGGTGTTCCTGGCGGATCCGCTGGTGGTCCACCGGATCCTCACGAACCTGCTGAGCAACGCCCGGAAGGCGGTGCAGAACACGCCTGCGCCCCAGGTCCGCCTGGAGGCCAGGCGCGAAGCGGACCGGGCCAGGATCCTGGTGGAGGACAACGGGTGTGGCATGGACCAGGGGCAGCTGGAGCGCCTCTTCGTCCCCTTCGCCGGGAGCTTCGAGGAGGGGACGGGGCTGGGCATGAGCCTGGTCTTCAAGCTCACCCAGGAGATGGGATGGCAGCTCGAGGTCCAGAGTCAACCGGGGAGGGGGACCACGGTCCACCTCACCCTGCCGGTTTTTACTTCGCCTCCCCCAGTGGCGCCCGAGGAGAGAAGGTTCTAAACTTCCGGCAGCTTTCAAGCATCCAACCAGAGGCAATCTCCCTTGCAGCGGCCACATGGCTCCTGCCACAGTGGGTCATCCCCTCCGACATCGTGCGGCCTTCTGCTCTGCAGCAAGCCCTGTCCGGTCGGAGGATACGGCCCACGGGACCGATACCTTTGACACGACCTCCGGACCTCCGCACTCCCGCAGGATTCCCATGAACCGCAAGCTCATCCGCCCGAATCTCAGCGAGCTCAAGGACAGGCTTGGCCTCCCCGCCAAACCCGCCGGCGGAGAGGGGATCACCCCGACCCCGTCGCCGGTCACCGCGGGGGGAGAGCCCAATCCCGTCACGAACCCCTCGGCGGCCACGGCGCCCCAGGGCCCGGGCAGCCCCAGGCGCCGGATCGCGCCCCCCGAGCAGACGAACGCCGAGAGCTTCTACTACCTCAAGCAGATGCAGGCGAAGACCCCCATGGTGATCGTCCTCCAGGACGACGAGAAGGTCCGCGGCGTCATCGAGTGGTACGACAAGCATTGCCTCAAGATCAACCGGGTGAAGGAACCGAACGTCCTCGTCCCGAAGCACAACATCAAATACATCTACAAACAGGATGAAGAGCCGCGGATCCGGCGGACCCGCGCCGCCAAGAAGGAGGAGGCCCCGGTTCCGGAGGTCGAGATCCCGGTCTACGACTGAGGATCGGCGCCCCTACCGCCCTTTCCGGAGCGATCATGGACCGACGGCCCCGCTTGGCCATCACCCTCGG
>JAJYBX010000340.1 GCA_021778785.1 Acidobacteriota bacterium | reverse complement strand
CTTGGCGTACGCGATGCGAACGGAGGCCCGGCGGCTGTCGAGCTGCCAGGAGGCCACCCGGCGTTCCCGGGCCTTCTCCGCCAGGGGGGCGAGGCGCTTCCGGATCGATTCCAAGGGGCCCTCGCCCTTCCCGGTGCGCCGCGCCTCACGGAGGATGGCCAGGGCTTCCTCCGCCAGGCCTTCGCGGACGACCGCCTCCACCAGCGCCTCCGCGGAGGTGGCGTCGCCCGCTGCCATCGCCTCGCGGAAGGCCCGGAGGGGAGCGGCCTCGCGGCTCGCCACGCGCGCCATCGCCGCCAAGGCAGCGGTGAGACGGGCCTCCCGCGCCAGGACTTCAGGCGGAATGGCGGAGGGACGCGCGGAGGTGCTCACCTTCCCAGGATAGTGAATAAATCGAGAAGCGGCGGAGCAGGAACCAGGATCGTGGCCTCGATTTCCACAACACCTGTGGGAAGCGCGGCGGAAACCCGGACAAACGCCTTGCCGTTCAAGCCCCTTCCCGACCTGCTGCGTTTCGGTGGCAGCCCGCGGCGCGAACCGGATTGACAGGTGTCCCTGGATTCGTTCCACCTGACCTTTGCCTTTCGAGGCATCCCAGGCCACTCTGGAGGGACACCATGCATCACGATCCCCTCGTCCCGCTCACCCTGCCAGACGCCTGGCCCTACCCCAGCCGTCCGGCCCAGCGGCCCCTCGCCTGCCGCGAGGGGCGGGAGCTGCCGGGCCTCGGCTCCGGATGGCGCATCTGCGCCCCCGCGGGCGATGTGGACCTCGGCCCCGCAGAGGCGCTCCCCGGCGCCTTCGGGCGGGGTGGCATCCTCCGCGCGGGGGATGCTGTGCTGCGTCCGTACCGGCGCGGCGGCCTCGTGCGGTTCGTGAACGAACGGACCTACCGCACCTCCATCCGCTTCGCCGCGGAGTACGCCATCCACCGCTCCCTCTGGGAGGCCGGCTTCCCCACGGTGGAGCCCCTGGGCTACGCCTGGCGGCCCCACCGCTGGGGCGTGGAGGGCGTGTTCATCTCGCGGTTCGCCGCAGGGGAGCCCTGGCCCCGCCGCTGGGATCTCAGCGCCCGCATCCATCCGGATCTGGACCGGGCCCTCCGCGCCCTCTGCACCTGGGGCCTGTGGGCGCCCGACCTCAACGCCACCAACATCCTGCTGCCGCCCGACGGGGGGTTGCTGCTGATGGACTGGGACCGGGCCCGCTTCGCGCCCTCGCCGGAGCTCCGGTCCCGCTACGACGAGCGTCTCCTGCGGAGCCTCCGCAAACTGGGCGCGCCGCCGGAGGCCTTCCCCGCCTGAGCGATCAGGCCACGAGCCCCAGCAGCACCTGGGCCAGGACGATCTTGAGGATGGTGGCCAGCGGATAGACCGTGGCAAAGCCCACGTTGGGCAGTTCGTTGCGCGTCTGGTGGGTGGCGTAGCCCAGCACCACCGGCTGCGTGTGCGTGCCGGCCACGATGCCGAACATCACGTTGAGCGGGATCTTGAAGAGCTTGTGGCCCACCACCATGGCGAGGCCGTCCGCCAGCAGGCAGATGAAGAGCGCCGATCCCAGGAACAGGGGCAGCACGCCGGGATTGGCGGAGACGATGGTGCGGAAGCCCTCGCCGGAGATGAGGCCGATGCCCGCGGCGAAGAGCACCAGGCCGAACTGCCGGATGGTGTGGTTGGCGCCGTAGGGGAAGTTCCAGACCAGGGCGCCCACGCGATGGAAGCGGCCGAGGATGAGGGCGATGGCCAGGGGCCCGCCCGCGAAGCCCAGCTTGAACACCATGCCCCCGCCCAGGGGGATGGGCACCTCGCCCAGCACCAGCCCGCCCGCCAGGCCCATGGCGAAGGTGAGGAAGCTCACGTCGCTGAGGGCGTGGTAGCTGTCCCCGAAGATGGCTTCGATGGCCTCGATGTTGTCCCGCCGCGTGGTCACGCGGACCCGGTCGCCCAGTTCCAGCACCGTGTCGCCGTCGGGCACGAACCACAGGTCGCCGCGCCGCACGCGGGTGATGATGGCCTGGTGCTTCGTCACGAGGTCCAGGCGGCCCAGGGGCACCCCGACCACTTCGGGGCGCGACACGAAGATCCGCGTGGCGTCCAGGGCGCTCTGGTCCCGGTCCAGCTCCACGTGGCTGCGCTCGCCCAGCAGATCAGCCACCCGGGCGAGTTCCTCCGGCGAACCCACCACCGTCACCAGGTCCTCCAGCTGGAGCCGGAAATCCGGTCCCGGCAGCAGCAGCTCCGCCTTGCGCAGCACCCGTCCGAGCACCACTCGGCAGCCGCGGGTGGTGCAGATGTCGTGCTTGCGGAGCGATTGGGCCTCGGGCCGCGTCACCCGCACGGTCCAGGCCTCCAGGTGGTGGTGGCCCGTGCGGTATTCCGCGAGACCGTCGGCCTCCTCCTTCAGGTTGACCCGGAAGAGCCGCGGGCTGATGAGGAGGATGAGCATGGGCACCAGCACGCCGATGGGGTAGGCGATCGCCGAGGCCACCGTGGGCTGGGCGATCTCCAGGGGCCCCATGCCCGGCATGGACTTCACGCGGTCCACCACGCCCGCCAGGGCGGGCATGTTGGTGAAGCTGCCGGTCAGCAGGCCGGCCGCGTAGCGGGCGTTGAAGCCCACCGCCCGCGCCACCAGCGCCACAGTGGCCGTGGAGACCACCATCACGATGAACACCACGGCGTTCTTCTGGATGCCCTCGCGGCTGAAGGCCGCCCAGAAGCTGTGGGCGATGGAGAGGCCCATGGCGTAGACGAAGACCGCGAGGCCCAGCTCGTAGACCAGCTTCATCTCCCGCGAGAGGTCCTTGTGGAGGGCCGGGTCCAGGTCCGGCCGGATGACCAGGGCCCCGAGGGCGATGCCCGCGAAGAGGATGCTGGCGATGCCGAAGGAGGCGCCGGCGATGCGGATCTTGCTGATGGGATAGCCCAGGGCCACCACCGCGAAGAGCAGCAGCAGGGGATTGTGGGCGAGGAACTGGAGGCTGTGCTGGAACATGGTCGCTCCGGGCCCCGCGGGATCGGGGCAGGGCTCAGGTCAGTCGCTTGAGGGCCGCCGCAAGGGCTTCCACCTCGGCTGGGCGCGCATCCGGAAGGAACGACAACCGCACCACCGACCGCGCTTCATCCGAAGAATACCCAAGGGTCGTGATCGCATGGCTCGGTTTCACCGCCCCGCTGTGGCAGGCGCTCCCCGTGCTCACGGCGAAGCCGGCCAGGTCCAGGGAGGCCTGGACGG
>JAJYBX010000339.1 GCA_021778785.1 Acidobacteriota bacterium | reverse complement strand
AGATGGCGCCGGAGGGCGGGGGCACGACGGTCACCCGGGCGCGCACGGCCTGGGCCGGATCGGCCTGGGGTCGGGCCTCCACGGTGAACACCCCCGCCCGCGCCGGGGCCCGGTAGCGGCCCTGGGCGTCGATGCTGCCGCCCCCCGGTTCCACCACCCGCCAGTCCACGCCGGTACCGCTTCCGCTGGTGATCCGGTGGCCGAACTGGAGCTCGCGGCCCACGGTCACCGTGGCCTCCGCGGGCTGGAGGCTCAGGGCCACGGGGGGCGGCGCGGGCAGGGCCGGCTGCGGGGGGCGGCAGGCCGCCAGGACGAGGATCGCCTCCGCCGCCAGGCCCACCGGGATCCAGTTCTTGCGTGTCATGGCCCACCTCACGGACGCGCCCTGCCCCGAGGTTTCCGGGGCCGGACGGCAGAGGCCTTATTTTACCGCCGACCGGGAACCCCGGACTCAACCCGGAGAGGCCCCGGGGCGTAGCCTGGTCTTCTCCCCCATCTCAAGGAGTGTGTTGATGCGCCTTCTCACCTCACTGGCCTGCGCCCTGGTCCTGGCCTCCTCCGCCCAGGCCGAGATCGATGCCCGGCTCATGCGCTATCCCGATGTGTCCGCCACGCAGATCGCCTTCACCTATGCGGGCGACATCTGGGTGGTGCCCAAGACCGGCGGCCTGGCCAACCGGCTCTCCACCCCCAAGGGCGAGGAGAGCTTCGCCCGCTTCTCCCCGGATGGGCGGTCCCTCGCCTACAGCGCCGACTACGACGGCAACCTGGACATCTACCGGCTGCCGGTGGACGGCGGCGTGCCGGTCCGGATCACCCACCATCCCATGCCCGACCGGGTGATCGACTGGACCCCCGACGGGAAGGAGGTGCTCTTCGCCTCCGGCATGCTCTCGGGCCGGGACCGCTTCAACCGGCTGTTCGAGGTGCCCGCCACGGGCGGCCTGCCCACGGCCCTGCCCATGCCCTACGGCGAGTTCGGCGCCCTCTCCCCGGACGGGAAGACCCTGGCCTACCAGCCCATCTCCACGGACTTCCGCACCTGGAAGCGCTACCGGGGCGGCATGGCCTCGGAGATCTGGTTCTTCGACCTGGAGAAGAAGACGGCCCGCCGCCTGCCCCACGGCGAGGGCGGCTCCAACGACGCCCAGCCCATGTGGCACGGGGACACCCTCTACTTCCTCTCTGACCGCGATGGCCTGAAGCGGAACAACCTCTGGTCCTACGACCTGAAGACCGGCGCCTTCAAGCAGGTGACCTTCTTCAAGGAATACGACGTCCACTTCCCCGCCATCGGCCCCTCGGACATCGTCCTGGAGGCCGGCGGCCGCCTCTACCGCGTGGAGCTGCCCTCGGAGAAGCTCGTGGAGGTGAAGGTCGAGGTGGCCACGGACATGGCCACCCTGAAGCCCCGCGAGGAGAACGCCAGCAAGCTGATCCGCAACGCCACCCTGTCCCCCCAGGGCAAGCGGGCCGTCTTCGAGGCCCGGGGCGACCTCTTCTCCGTGCCCGGCGAGCGGGGCTACGTCCTCGACCTGACCCGCACCTCGGGCGTGGGTGAGCGGTTCCCGGCCCTGTCGCCCGACGGCAAGGAACTGGCCTACTTCAGCGACCGCAGCGGCGAGTACGAGCTGTGGGTGCGCCCCGCCGACGGCTCCGGCACCGAGCGCCAGGTCACCCACCTGGGCCCCGGCTTCCGCTACCACATCACCTGGTCGCCCGACGGCAAGCATGTCGTCTTCGCCGACCAGGCCATGCGCATCAACCTCTGCGACGTCGCCACGGGGAAGGTCGCGGCGGTGGACAAGGGCCTGTTCATGTACGAGGGCAACCTGGAGGCCTTCCACGTCTCCTGGTCCGCCGACAGCCGCTGGTTCACCTACGTCCGCGACACCGAGAACCGCAACAGCGTGGTCGTGCTCTACGACGCGAAGGAGGGGAGGCGCCACGAGGTGACCTCGCCCTTCTACGACGCCGGCGATGTCGCCTTCGACCCCGAGGGCAACTACCTCTTCCTCACCACGGGCCAGCACTTCAGCCCCACCTACAGCGACCTGGACAACACCTGGGTGTACGCCGCCACCTCCAAGCTGGCGGCCCTGCCGCTCCGGAAGGACGTGGCCTCCCCCCTGGCCGCCCGCAACGACGCCGACGCCGCCAAGGACGAGAAGGCCAAGGACGAGAAGAAGGACGGCAACGGCAAGGAGAACGCGGACGGAAAGACCAAGGATGCCGCCAAGAAGGAGGCCCCCAAGGCCGTCGAGATCGACCTCGACGGCCTGGAGGGACGGATGGTGCTGCTGCCGCCCGCGCCGGGCTATTACATGGACCTGGCGGCCGTGAAGGGCAAGGTGGTCTACCGCCGCGCCGCCCAGATCAACGCCCAGGGCGAGACAAAGTCCGCGCTCTACACCTACGACCTGAAGGAACGGGAGGAGAAGACCATCCTGCCGGACGTGGATGGGGCCGCCGTCTCCGCCGACGGGAACAAGGTCCTGGTCAACAAGAAGACCGACTTCGCCATCGTGGACCTGAAGCCCGACCAGAAGATGGACAAGAAGCTCCCCACCGGCGAGCTGATGATGGTGGTGGATCCCCGCGCCGAATGGCGGCAGATCTTCGACGACGCCTGGCGCCAGGAGCGCGATCTCTTCTACGATCCCGGCATGCACGGCGTGGACTGGAAGGCCATGCATGAGCGCTACGGGAAGCTGCTGGACGCCTGCGTCACCCGGGAGGATGTGAACTTCGTCCTCGGCGAACTGATCGGCGAACTGAACTCCTCCCACAGCTATCGTGGCGGCGGCGATCTGGAGGCCGGCCCCCGCCTGGGGGTGGGCCTGCTGGGCGCCGACTACGCCCTGGAGAACGGGGCCTACCGCATCCAGCGCATCCTCCGCGGGGCCGAGTGGGACACCCAGGCCAAGGCCCCCCTGGCCCAGCCGGGCCTGAAGGTGAAGGAGGGCGACTACCTCCTGGCCGTGAACCGCATCCCGCTGGATCCCCGCACCGATCCCTGGGCGGCCTTCGCGGGCCTGGCCGGCAAGACCGTGCTGCTCACCGTGAACGACAAGCCCACCCTGGACGGCGCCCACGACATCGAGGTCGAGACGGTGCCCAGCGAGGCCCGGCTCCGCTACCTGGACTGGGTGGAGGCCCAGCGCCGCTACGTGGACAAGGCCTCCGGCGGAAAGCTCGGCTACGTCTACGTGCCGGACACGGGCATCGGCGGCCAGGA
>JAJYBX010000338.1 GCA_021778785.1 Acidobacteriota bacterium | reverse complement strand
GGGCATCACGATGGAGAACATCGCGCGCATGAACCGCGACTTCATCAAGTCCAGCCTCACCTTCCGGCCCGAGATCGCCTCCGGCGGCGCCGGCTGACGTTCCCCGCTCCATGAAAAGCGCCCGGCCCCGGCCGGGCGCTTTTCATGCCTGGGCAAGATGCGCCTTGGCCGTCGCCAGGAACCGCGCCCGGGCGAGGGCATGGTCCACGATGGGCTCGGGATAGTCCAGGCGGCCCCTGAGGGCGCGCGGGGCCTTCCAGGGTTCATGGAGGAAGGCTGCCGGACAATCCGCCAGCTCCGGCACCCAGCGCCGCACGTAGGCGCCGTCCGGATCGAACTTCCGCCCCTGGGCCACCGGGTTGAAGATCCGGAACCAGGGCTGCGCATCGCAGCCGCAGCCCGCGCTCCACTGCCAGCCGGCGTTGTTCTGGGCCCAGTCGCCATCGGTGAGCCAGCGCAGGTAGTGGGCCTCCCCCAGGCGCCAGTCCAGGAGCAGGTGCTTGGTCAGGAAGCTGGCGGCCACCATGCGGGCGCGGTTGTGGACGAAACCCTCGGCCTTCAGCTGGCGGGCCGCCGCGTCCACCACGGGGTAGCCGGTGCGACCCTCCGCCCAGGCTTCGAAACCCGCCGCATCCTCCCGCCAGGGGAACCCCCCGAAGGCCGGGCGGAAGGGGCGCTCCAGGAGTTCCGGCCATTCCCAGAGCAGGTGGTGGCTGAACTCCCGCCAGAGCAGCTCGTTCAGGAAGGGGCCCGCGCCGGGTCCGCCCTGGTCCGACACCGCCTGCCAGACCTGGCGCACGGACAGCGTTCCGAACTTCAGGTCGGCGCTGAGACGCGAGGTGCCCGGCAGGTCCATGCGGTCCCGGTCCCGGCCGTAGCCGGCCAGCGGGCCATCGAGGAAGGCGGCGAGGCGGGCCCGGGCCGCCCGTTCCCCTCCGACCTGGAGCCGGGGATTGGCCTCCAGGCCCAGCACAGCGGGATCCGGAACGGGCACCGTGTCCGCGGTCACGTCACTGGGCAGGGGTGGCAGGGCCCTGGGCGCGGCCAGCGGCGGGTCCGCCGGCAGCCGGGCCGCGCAGGCCCGCCCGAAGGGGGTGAAGACGCGGAACATGCCCCCCTGCCCCGTCCGTACCGAGCCCGGCGGGAGCATCGTCTCTCCCTCGAAGAGGCGGAAGGCGACGCCCTCCTGGTCCAATGCTTCCGCGATCCGCCGGTCGCGCACGCGGCCGAAGGGCTCCACCCAACGGTGGGCCAGCACCTGATCCGCCCGCCACTGGTGGGCCAGGCGCGGCACGACGTCCACGCTGCGTCCCGGCACCACCAGCAGGCGGGAGCCCAGGTGGGTCAGGTTCGCCTCCAGGCTGGAGAGGGCATCCAGGAGGAACTGCATGCGGTGGGGCAGCTCCCGGGCCCGCTCCGGGGCGAAGAAATAGGGGTCGAGCACGAAGAGCGGGATGACCTCCCCTCCCGCCACGGCCTCCGCCAGCGGCCCGTGGTCCGCCACGCGAAGATCCTTGCCCCGGAACCAGACGATGGAGCGCATCACCCGAGGCTAGCCCAGGCCCGGTCCTGGCGGTCCGGTGGAAACCTGGACGAGCCTGACCCGCAGTAGGCGTTCAGCTCCCGCCCCGGTTGGCGTAGGCTCAGGAAGGCCCCGCCATAAAGGACCGGGTCATCGCATCTCTATCCGGGAGGAGCCACCCATGGTCGATTTCCGATTCGACACCCGCGACGCGGCCTTCGTCCTCTTCGAGCAGATGCGCCTCGGCGAACTCTGCGAGCTGGAGGCCTTCCGCGACCAGGACGCGGAGACCTACCAGAGCATGTTCGACGCCGCCCACGATCTGGCCAAGGAGCAGCTCTGGCCCATCAATGCGGAGTCCGACCGCCTGGGCGCCACCTTCGAGGCGGGCAAGGTGAGCGTCCCCGAATGCCAGCGGAAGTTCTACCGGACCTTCATCGAGAACGGCTTCGTGGCCATGTCCAACAGCGCCGAGTGGGGCGGCATGGGCGTGCCGGAGCTCCTCGGGACGGCCTGCACCGAGGTCTTCCAGGCCGCCTGCATGTCCTTCGCCCTGACGCCCATGCTCACCCGCGGCGCGGCCCACATCATCGAGAGCCACGGCGCCGACTGGATGAAGCAGCTCTACCTCGAGAAGATGTACACCGGCGAGTGGGCCGGGACCATGTGCCTCACGGAACCCCAGGCCGGCTCGGACCTGGCGGCCGTGAAGACGAAGGCGAAGCGCGACGGCGACAGCTTCCTCCTCGAGGGCACGAAGACCTTCATCTCCTCCGGCGACCACGACTTCACGAAGCAGATCGTCCACCCCGTCCTGGCCCGCATCGAGGGCGCGCCGGCGGGCATCAAGGGCATCTCCCTCTTCCTGGTGCCCAAGTACGTGCCCGATGAGAAGGGCGGGCTTGGCGCCTTCAACGACGTGACCTGCGGCGGCATCGAGCACAAGATGGGGATCAAGGCGAGCCCCACCTGCACCCTCAACTTCGGCGAGAACGGCACCTGCCGGGGCTGGCTCATCGGCCAGGAGAACCAGGGCATCGTCTACATGTTCCAGATGATGAACGAGGCGCGGCTGGAAGTCGGCCTCCAGGGCCTGGCCGTGGCCGGCGAGGCCTACCTGCAGGCCCTCGCCTACGCCCAGGAGCGCGTGCAGGGGCTGAGCCTCAAGGGCGCCCCCCGGGAACCCGGTGCCAAGGCCCAGACGATCATCTGCCATCCCGACGTGCGCCGCATGCTGCTGGGCATGAAGGCCCAGGTGGAGGGCCTGCGGGCCCTGATCTACACCACCGCCCGCGCCGTGGACCTGGCCCACCACCACCCCGACGAGGCCACCCGCCGGCGCCACGACCGCCGCGGCCAGCTGCTGACGCCGGTCTGCAAGGCCTACGGCACCGACATGGGCTTCCGCGTCACCGAGGACGCCATCCAGGTGCATGGCGGCTACGGCTTCTGCCAGGAATACCCCGTCGAGCAGCTCTGCCGGGACATCAAGATCGCCTCGATCTACGAAGGCACCAACGGCATCCAGGCCATGGACCTCGTCGGCCGCAAGCTCATGCTGGAGGATGGCACGCTGTTCAAGGAATACCTCGCCGACCTGGAGGCGCTGATCGCGGCCCAGTCCGGCCATGCGGTCCTCGGCCCCTGGGTGGAGCGGCTCGTCCAGGCGAAGAACCTGCTGGTGGCCACGACCCTGCGCGTGGCCAAGGCCCTGAAGGAGGGCGACCAGCA
>JAJYBX010000337.1 GCA_021778785.1 Acidobacteriota bacterium | reverse complement strand
GGCGCAGCGTTTCGGGTCCACGGGCAGGTGCTCCACGGCCCAGTCCCGGCCGGCCACCACGTCGTCGATCTCCAGGCCGCCGTAGTCGATGGCCTCATAGAAGGAACGGCCGTAGCCCGTGGACCCGCGATAGTCCGGCGCGATCACAATGTAGCCCCGGTCGAGCATCTCCCGCACGATGTGGACGTGGTAGGTGCCGAAGTCCCCGTGGACGCCCCCGTGGGGCAGCACGATGAGGGGGAGCTTCGCGTCCTTGGGGGCCTTCCGGGGCACGAAGACGTACTGCTGGATCTTCAGGGGGTGGCGCTCGTTCCGGATGCCGTAGGTCTCCTCGCCTTTGGGATTGGGCGGGCCCGTGTAGGTCACCTTGTCCACCACGGCCACGTCGGACAGGCGCTGGAACCAGAGCTGGTCGTCCGCGGCCTTGCGAACGGCGTCCAGCTCCCACTGGAGGCCGGCGACCTTGGATTCCACCTGCTTGAGCCGGGCCTCGGCGGGAGCCTGGGCGGCGAGGAAGGTGGTGGAGAGGCCCAGGGCGAGCAAGGCCGCGGGCCGGAGGATTCGTGGACGCATGGGGAGCCTCGCGGGAGAAGGTCGCCTACGAGGCTACGCTCATCTGCCTCGCATGGCGAGGGCTGGCCTGCTCACCCTTCCCAGCTCACCCAGCCCGCCCGTCCCGGGATGTCGCGGCGCGTGATGACCTTCGCCGGAGGGTTCGCGGCCTTCAGTTCGGGCAGCCAGTCGGCGTGGGTGCGGGCCTGCACGCCCCGGGCCCGCAGGCCCTCCAGGAAGGCGTCGAAGGTCTCGAAGAGGGCGCCGCCCTCCACTTCGGTGTGCAGGGCGTAGACGTTCAGGGCGTCCTCGCGCACCAGTCCCCAGACCTCCTCGTTCACCTGGGCCGGGGTGCGGCCGTCCAGGCCCAGCAACTCGTCCAGGGTGGGCAGGGTGGTGGGCACCTGGAGGGTCTTCAGGGTCCGCCCGTTCACGATGGGATAGAAGGGCGCGGAGCCGCGGCAGTCGCCCGCGTAGTCCAGGCCGTAGGCCTCCTGCAGCTCCAGGGTCGTGTCGTTGCAGCGCCAGGCGGGACTCACGGCGCCGCGGGGCCTCTCCCCGAAGACGCTGCCGAAGGCCTCGTGGGCGCGGGCGTACCAGTCGGACAGCCACTGCCTGGACTTCCGGTCCAGCAGGTCGTGGTACTGCACGTGGTCCCAGGCATGGATGCCCACCTCGTGGCCGGCCTCCTTCGCCAGGCGCATCTCCGCGGCGGCCCGCTTCCAGATGGTGGGGGCGGGCAGCAGCACGCCGTACATCATGGTCTTGAAGCCGTACAGCTTCGCGGCGTTGGTGCGGCGCATCTTGGCCAGGAAGCCCCGGCGGAAGATGCGGCGGAGGGCCTTGCCGCTGTTGTCGGGCCCGAAGCTGAAGTAGAAGCTGGCCCGCATCTGGTGCTTGTCCAGCAGGCGCAGGAGGGTGGGGATGCCGCGGACGGAGCCTTCCAGCGTGTCCACGTCCACGCGGAGCGAGATGGCCTTCATTCCCCGTCCTGCCGGAAGCGCTGACTGCGGTCCATGCGCCGGGCCTGGATGAAGCGGCGCATGGGCTCCAGGTCCTCCTCGGTGCCGGGCTGCAGCACCACGCCCAACCGGGTGGGGTGTTCCTGGCCCTCCAGGACCGTGAGGTGCCGCACCTCGCCCGTGCAGTGCAGGGGGATGCCCCCGGGCAGGGTCGCGTGGATCTCGATGGGGGCGTGGAGGTCCACCATGAACACGTCCGGGAAGGCCAGTCCCGCGCCCGTTTCCGTGAGGTTCACCAGGAGGGCTTCCCGGCTCCTCCCGCCCAGGCGCACCTGGACCTGGAGGGGTGCCTGCTCGGGCGCGGCCACGCGGACATCCGCGCGCCGGTGGAGCCGGGCGTCCTCGGGCCAGCCCAGACGCAGGCGGGCGGTTCCGCCCTCGCGATGGGTGATGGACAGGACCTCGGCATCCAGGGAGAGCAGCTCGCTCCCGATCAGGATGGACAGCGTGGCCGGACCGCCGGTGGCGGGCACCTGGTCCCGGGGCCGGATGCCCTCGACATCGAGGGTCTCCCCCGCTTCAAAGGCCACCAGGCGGAGGTCGCCGAGGAGGCGGGGGCTGCCCTCGGGACGCAGGCTGGCGGGGGCCTGGGTGTCCACGGCCTCCTGCAGCAGCTGGTGAAGGGCGAGATCGGTGAGGGTGGCCCCGCTGGCCATGGAGGATCCTTTCAAATGCCCTGCGCGAGCCGATCCGCGAGGTTGGCGTGCAGTCCCGCGGCGAGGATGGCCCGCGCGGCGCCCTTCACATCGTACTCCAGCCGATGCAGCCGCACACGGCGGTGCTTGGGGTCGTAGGTGAGGAAGGAGACCCGGGGGTCCCGGTCCCGGGGCTGGCCCACGGAGCCCGGGTTCACCAGATACCGGCAATGGGACTGGAACGTGAACCACTCTCCCGCCTGGAGCGGGATCCAGTTGAGCTGGCCGCGGGATTCGTCCAGTTCGAAGCAGCCCGGCAGGTGGGTGTGGCCGAAGAAGCAGAGCTGGCCCGTGAAGGCGTCGAAGGCCTGGCCGATCTCCCGGATGTGGAGGAGGTAGGCGTCCTCGTCCATGGGCGAGCCGTGGGCGATCTGGTAGTCCTCGCCCACCCAGAGGGGGCCGGTGGGGAGTTCCGAGAGGAAGCGCCAGTTGTCCTGCCGCAGCCGCTCCCGGGTCCAGTCGGCGGCCTGCCGGGCCGGGAGGCTGAAGGTGCCGTCCAGCTCCAGCCCCGCGCAGACCTTGTCGTGGTTGCCCCGCACGATGAAGCGGGGGCGCAGTTCCCGCACCCGGTCCAGGAGCTGGTTGGGGTGGGCGCCGTAGCCCACCAGATCGCCCAGGAGGACGAAACGGTGGATGGCCCGGCGCCTCGCGAACCGCAGGACGGCGCGCAGGGCATGCAGGTTCGAATGCAGATCGGAGAGGATCAGGTCCACGGAGACTCGGAGGTTCACCAGGATTCTAGCAAGGTGGAGGCCAATTCCCCGGATTCCCGTCCGAAGGGCAGCAGCATGGGGGCCAGGGACCAGGCCGGCGTGCGGGCCGCCCAGCGGGCCATGAAGGAGGCGCGGTCCTGGGCCAGGGGCCGGGCCGGATCGTGGCCGGCCCGCGCCCAGGCCCGCTCCGGCGTCTCGGCGAGCCAGAGGGGCTGGAACCCGGCGGCGGCCACCGCCTCCCGCGTGGCGGGGGCCTCCCAGGCGCCGCCCCCGAGGGCCACC
>JAJYBX010000336.1 GCA_021778785.1 Acidobacteriota bacterium | reverse complement strand
GGGTGGCCTCGCGCGTCTTGCCGATGCGGGCGAGCGCCTGGGCGCTCTGCACGTACTGCATCTGCACCTTGGTCAGGTGACCGGTGGTGCGATGGACGGCGACGATCGCCTCGATGATGGTCAGGTCCGCCGGATCCAGCTCCAGGGCCTTCTTGTAGGTCTCCACGGCCCGGTCCGAGCTGCCGCTGCGGAGCAGCGCCTCCGCTTCGCGCGAGATCTGGTCGATGCGGAGCCGGCGGATGGGATCCATCTCGGTCTCACCGCCATGGCGGGTGATCTCGATGGAGATCGGCGGCAGCTGGGTGCCCCCGGGAACGCCGGGCGCCCCGAAGCCACCGAAGGGGGCCTGGGCCGGCTCTCCGGGAATGGCGCCCATGCCCACGAGCTGGGTGGACAGGTGCTCCTGGAGGTTCTGGTCGCCGTGGGTCTTCGCCAGGGCGTAGGCGCTCTGGAGGGCCTGTTCCCGTTCGGTCTTGTTGCCGCTCTGGTGGGCGATCTCCGCGAGCAGGATCCAGGCCTCGGTGCCGATGTTCCCCTGCAGGGCCCCGTGCAGGCTCCGGCTCACGAGGTCGCCGGAGCCCCGGCGCGCCAGTTCCCGGGCGATGGGCGAGAAGAGCCGGAGGCCCTCGTCGGCGCGGTCGGCGCTCACGAGGTTCCGGAGGGCCTTCTCGCAGAGGGGGACGGTCTTCTCCGGCAGCTGGGCGATCTCCGCCAGGGCCTCCAGGGCCCGGTCCGGGTTGCCGCTGCGCAGCTCGATCTCCGCCAGGGCCTCCAGGAGCTCGGGATTGCGGGCGTTGCTCGACAGGCCCTCCCGGAGGTGCTGGGCGGCGGTGGCGTAGTCCCCCTGGATCACGCCCAGCCGGCTCTGGGTGAGGTACACCTGGGGCGTGGAGACCATGGCCTTGGCCCGCTCGAGGATCTGGTTGGCCTCGGCGTGCATCTGCTCCATGGCCAGGGACTCGGCCACCTCGAGGTAGATGGCGGCGGCCCGGTCCTTCATCCCCTCCTTGTTGTAGAGGTCGGCCAGCCGGACCTTGTTCTTCAGGTTCTTGGGGTCCAGATCCACCAGCTTGGCGAATTCCTCCAGGGCCCGCTTGATGAGCCCCTTCTTCTGGAAGTACTCGGCCACCTGCAGGTGGACCTGCACGGCCTCCTTGATCTTGTTGGTCTGCCGGTAGAGGTCCGCCAGGCGCTGGGCGATGTCGATGTCATCCGGCGCGGCCCGCATGGTCTTCTGGAGGATGGCCGTGGCCTTGGGCGCGAAGCCGTCCCGCTCGTAGGCGATGGCCAGGCGGCGGAACACCTCCACCGCCTCGGGGATGCGCCGGATCTGGAGGTACAGGTCCCCGATGGTGTTCAGGGTGTTCATGTCCTTCGGGTTGTCGTCGAGGATCTTGCGAAGCTCGTCGATGGCCCGTTCCACCTTGCCGGCCGCCAGGAACTTGTCTGCTTCCTTCTTGACTTTGATGCGATCAATGGCCATTCGCTGCCTCGGCGGTGCGTCCCTGGGGTCCGGAAAGTCTAGCGCGGGTCCTCGGCAGGGGCCTGGAAATGACCTCCGCTGAAACTGTGGGGCAGCAGGTCCGCCAGGCGGTGGACCTGCCGGACCTGGCGGTTGGCCAGCAGGATGGGGAGATCCTCCGCGAACTCCACGAGGACCTGGCGGCAGGCGCCGCAGGGGGGGGTGAGGCGTTCCGCGTCGGTGACCACCACGGCCGCCACCAGCCCTCCCGGGGCCATCCCCTGGGCCACCGCGGCGCTCACGGCCCCCCGTTCGGCGCAGAGGCCCACGGGATAGGCGGCGTTCTCCACGTTGCAGCCGGCCACCACCTGGCCCGAGGCCGTGAGCAGGGCCGCCCCCACCTGGAAGCGGGAGTAGGGCGCGTGGGCCCGCTCCCGGGCCGCCCAGGCGGCCTCGAGGAGGGGATTCCAGGCCGGGGATTGCGGATCGTCGAACACCCTGGAACCTCCGGCGCCCTTCGTCGGGGCTGTTCCTAGCTTACCCACCTGGCTTTCTCATGGCCCCGTCGGGGTTTGGTCAGCCCCCCGCGGGAGAGGCGTCAGCCTGGGCACTGCGTCCCTGGGCTTCCGCCAGGGCCAGGGCCCGCCAACAGGGCGTGTGGCCGTGGATCTCCCGGGCGCCGCCGGGACCGTGCAGCTCCAGACTCACCTCCCGCTTCTGGAGCCGGGCCTGGAGGATGGCACCGGAGAGCCGCTCCAGCTCCCGCTCGAAGGAGCGGCCCGGGGTCCAGGCATCCAGGTCCAGGCGGAGGTGGAGGCCCAGGGGCCGTTCCTCCTCGAAGGTGCGCACCCAGGGTTCCTGGCGCTGGGCCGTGCGCTTCCAGTGCATCCGGCCGGGGGAGTCCCCCAGGCGCAGGGGGCGGGCCCCCTCGGCGCTGCTGCTCCCGGGCCGGGATTGGGTGCGGTGGCCCTCCCCGCGCCAGCCGGCGGGCGCGGCCGGGGGCGTGCGGGGGTGGGGCAGCACGAGGACGGGATGGTCCAGGTCCACGAGGTGGGACTTCTCCAGGAAGCCGAAGGGGAACTGGGTGCGCAGCTCCAGGCGGCGGAGCCGGGTCCAGCCCCGCCGCTCGGCCCGGGCGTGGAGCACCACGGTGGTCTCACCCTGGGCGGCTCCGGCCCCCAGGAAGCCCGGCTCCACCCGTCCCCCGTCCAGGGTGAGGTGCAGCTCCAGTCCCCGCACCCGCCCCCGGGTGGCGTCCTCCAGGCGGAGCCGGAGGCCTCCGCGCACCCGCGCGAACAGATTGCCCTCGTCGAGGGAGGTCAGCCGGAGCCCCTGGAGGGCGCGGCGGCTGAGGATCCCCGAGACCAGCAGCAGCCCCAGCATCAGCGAGAACACCAGGTAGAGCAGGTTGTTGCCGGTGTTCACCGCGAAGGCGCCCACCGCCAGCAGGGCCAGCAGGAACTGGGCCCCCAGCCCCGTGAGGGACAGGCGCAGCCGGCGGTCGTTCCATAATTTCACGCGGCACCTCCTGTGCCGCGCCTTTCAGGCTTCGGCTGCGCCAAAGTGGCCCTCCGCTCCTGCTTCGGGCTCACGCGGCACCTCCCGCGCCGCACCCATCCTGGGCCTCACCCCGTTGGGGCCGGCCGTCCGGCCGGTGGCGCTCGGCTCCTGCCTCGCGCTTGGGCTTCGGCTTTGCCAACGTGGCACTCCGCTCCTGCTCCGTGCTCATGGAGCCAGCCTACCGCCAACTGCCAGCCGGCAACCGGCCACTGCTAGCATGGTCCCTTCTCCCAAGGTCCCCATGC
>JAJYBX010000335.1 GCA_021778785.1 Acidobacteriota bacterium | reverse complement strand
GAAGATGGGCGCCGGGGCACTGGCGGCGTCCAGCCGGGCCACCTGGTCCGCATTCAGGCGCACGGCCATGGCCTGCAGATTGGCCTCCAGCTGGGACTGGGTGCGCACCCCGAGGATGGGGCTGGCGATGCCGGGCCGGGCCAGCACCCAGGCCAGGGCCACCTGGGCCACGCCGGTGCCCGCCTCCGCGGCCACGGCCTCGAGGGCGTCGATGATGGCGTAGTTGGCCTCCGTGAGGTGCTTCGAGACGCCGGGCACGTGGCGGCCCTCGCCTTCGGGATGCCGGCGCCGGCCGTACTTGCCGCTCAGCAGACCCCCCTTCAGGGGCGACCAGGGCGTGACCCCCAGGCCCATGGCCTGGGCCATGGGCAGCAGATCGTGCTCCACGGTGCGCTCGGCGAGGGAATACTCGATCTGCAGCGCCACCAGGGGCGTCCAGCCCCGCAGGCGGGCCTCCACCTGGCCCGCGGCCACCTTCCAGGCCGGCGTGTCGGAGACCCCGATGTAGCGCACCTTCCCGTCGCGGACCAGGTCATCCAGGGCGCGGAGGGTCTCGTCGATGGGGGTGTGGGGATCGTCGAAGTGCATCCAGTAGAGGTCCACATGGTCGGTCCGCAGCCGCCGGAGGCTCTGCTCCAGCTGCTGGTGGATGGCCTTCCGCCCCGCGCCGCCGGCGTTGGGATCGCCGGGGAAGAGGTTGCCGCAGAACTTGGTGGCCAGCACCACCCGGTCCCGGCCGCCCCGCTTGGCGAACCAGTCGCCCAGGATGGCCTCGCTGTGGCCCTTGGTGTAGATGTTCGCGGTATCGACGAAGTTGCCGCCGGCGCCCAGGTACCGGTCCAGGATGGCCTCGCTCTCGGCCACGTCGGCCCCCCAGCCCCACTCGGTGCCGAAGGTCATGGTGCCCAGGCACAGCGGGCTCACCCGCAGGCCCGAACGTCCCAGGGTGCGGTAGGCGTCAAGCTTCATGGAACCCTCCTGGATGCATCATTGTACCCCGTATATCTCCATTGGAATGAACAATTTCCCTTGACGCCTCCAAGGGGCGGGTCTGCCATGGAGGCCATCATTCCACCCCTATGTCCAGAAACCCGCTTCGGGAGACCAGGTCCATGGTCCCACCCCTTCGCGATCCTTCGGCCGACCCGCTGCTCCCACCGTCGAAAAAGGCGCTGGAGGCGCGGATCGACGACCTCTCCCGGGCCCTGGCCCGCCTGGAGGCCCGGGTTCAGCGCCTGGAGGGCTACGGCGGCGCGCCCGACACGGCCGACCTGGCCCCCCCGGAGACGGTCCCGGCCCCGGCCCGGGAGGAGCACGGCTCCCTGGCCTCGGTCCTGGGGATGGTCGGCCGGGTGTGCTTCATCCTCGGTGGCGCCTTCCTCCTCCGCACCCTCACCGACGCCGGCACGGTCCCCCGCGGGGTCGGCATGGCCCTGGGCCTCGCCTACGCCAGCGCCTGGACGCTGGTGGCCTGGCGCGCGCCATCCCCGCTCCATGCCGCCTTCTACGCCCTGTCCTCGATCCTGATCGCCTACCCCCTGCTCTGGGAGTCCACCACCACGTTCGCGATCCTGCGGGCCCCTGCCGCAGCGATCCTCCTCCTTCTGGTGGGCTGCCTCCATATCGGCGTGGCGTGGATCCGCTCCCTCCGGGCCATCGCCTGGGTCGCCACCCTCTCCGTGCTGGGCACGGCCTTCGGCCTGATGGTGGCCACCCAGTCCCTCGAATGGTTCGTGGCCCTCTTCCTGGCCCTCGGCGCCGGCTCCCTGTGGCTCACCTACGGACGCCGGTGGCACGCCCTCCGCTGGCCCGCCGCCCTGGCCGCGGACCTGGCCATCGTCGTGCTCACGGTCCTCACCGCCTGGCCGGGGGGACCTCCAGAGGGCTACCGGAGCCTGTTACCCGAACGAAGCATGGTGCTGGCCCTGGGGCTCGTCGTCATCTACCTCGGCAGCTTCGCGGCCCGGATGCTCCAGCGTCGCCGCACCCTGAACGCCTTCGAGGCGGTCCAGACGGCCCTGGTCCTGCTGGCGGGCTTCGGGGGCGCCGTCCGCGTGGCCCTGGCCTCCGGCTCGGGCGCCGGGCTGCTGGGTGGCGGGGTGCTGATCGCGGGTGCCGGCTGCTGTGGCGCGGCCTATCCCTTCGTCGCGGACCAGGAGGACCTCCGCGCGAATTTCAGCTTCTTCACCACCCTCGCCCTCGTCTTCCTGCTGCTGGGGGGCCCCATCGTGCTGCCCCGGGAGGCCTTCGCCCTCGCCGCCGGGCTCCTGGGCCTGATGGCCACAGCCCTGGGCCTCCGCCTCCGCCGGACCATCCTGCTCCTCCACGGAACCGTGCTCCTCACGGCCGGGGCCTTCGCCTCCGGGCTCCTGGCCCAGGGCCTCGCCGCCTTCCTCGGACCCGCCGCAGGGCTGGCGCTTCCCTCCGCTCCTGCCCTGGCGATCCTCGCCCTGCTGGCCGCCGCCCACGCCCTCCTGGTGGCGCGCCGCCCCGCCGGCCCCCTCCCCTGGCGCTTCCGGGTGCCTTCGCTCCTCCTCGGGACCCAGGCGGTCCTCGGCCTCGGCGCCCTGGCCGTCTGGCTCCTCTACCGCCAGGCCCATGGGGGAGGACCGGATCCGGGTCTGCTGGCCGCCATCCGCACGGGCGCCCTCTCGGCTGCGGCCATCGGCCTCGCGGCCCTGATCCGGCGCCACCCCGCCAGCGAGCTGGGCTGGCTGGTCTATCCCCTGCTTGCCCTGGCCACCGTCAAATTCCTCTTCGAGGATCTGCCCGCGGGCCGGCCCCTCACCTGGTTCCTGGCCTTCATGGTCTACGGCGCGGCCCTCATCCTCGCCCCGCGGTTCCTCAAGGCGCCCCGTGCCGCCTCCGAAACGCCCCCTCCCCCGTCAGAAAACATGTGACGAAGATCCTCCCTCCACCCCTGGCCCCCGGGTCCAGCGTGGCCATATTGGGACTCATCACCACTCAAAGCACCTTTACGTCATCTAACAAATGCAACGATCCCGCCGCCGGCCCCCTCCCCTGGCGGTGCCCCATCCTGAAGGAGGCCCCGTGCCATCCCCCGCCACCCGATGCCGTTTCCCGGCCTGGGGCCTGGGCCTGCTCCTGGCCCTCCTGCCCCCGGCGCTCCAGGCCCAGGCCCCGCCGGCTGCGGGTGCGGACAGTTCTATGCCGGAGGGCATCCAGGTGCCCAAGCCGCCCTTCAGCGAGGGGATCTTCCCCTGCACCTCCTGCCACGACGGCAAGAGCCTGAAGGTGAATCCGACGCCCCGCCCGCTCACGGCCATGCACG
>JAJYBX010000334.1 GCA_021778785.1 Acidobacteriota bacterium | reverse complement strand
GGGAAGGCTGGTGGCCATGGGGGAGGGGGCCTGGGAGACGCACGCCGCCTCCTTCGCCAGCCCCGTCGAGGCCTTCCGGGCCTTCCGCCAGGGCCTGCCCCTCCCCGAAGGGCGGAATCTCCCGGAGGCACTCCTGCCCCGCCGGGGGGACCTCTTCTGGCGCCTGGTGGAAGCCCAGGCCTGGCACCGGCAGAACGACCGGTTGGAAGCGGCCCAGACCGACATCCATCAGGTCCTCGATGCCGAGCCCCGCTGTGCCCTGGCCTGGATGCTGAGCGGGGACCTCCTCTACCGCCGCCTCCTGATCGATCCCAAGGGGCTGCCGCAGGGCCAGGCCGAGGCTGAACAGCGGCTCCGCCGGGCCCTGGAGCTGGCGCCGGGGCATCCCCAGACGGCCTACCTCCTGGCCCAGCTCAAGGTGGATGCGGGGGACCAGGGCGAGGCGCTCCGCGTCCTGCGCGAGGCCCTTCGGATGCATCCCCGCGCCCTGACGCTCTACACCGGACTGGCCTATGCGGCCCGCACCGGCGGCCTGCTGGAGCTGGCCCGTCGGGCCCTGACCCGCCGGGACCGGCTCGCCGCCCCGGGGCTGTGGACCGCCAGCGCGGAGAACACCTACCTCTACCAGGGCGACCGCCGCCGCTTCGAGGAAAGCCTGGTGGAGGTACCGGGGGACCCGCGGAACGCCGTGGTGCGCTTCTACCGGGGCTACCTGGCCCTGGCGGAGGGGCGCCGGGAGGCCGCGCGGGCCGGGTTCGCCGCCGCCGAGGCGTGGCCCGGCGGATTCGCGCAGTTCGGCCAGCTGGCGGGGGTCTACGAAGCCCTGGCGGCCGGGGACCGGGAGGAGGCCCGGCGGCGCCTCCGGAACCTGGAGGAGGCGCGGGTGGGCCTGCGGGTTCCCGACGGCGAATTCACCTTCAAGATGGCCGAGGCCCTCGGGTACCTGGGGGATCGGAGCGAGGCCCTGGATCTGGCGGAGCGCGCCTTCAGCCAGGGGTTCGGATGCGCCCGCTGGTACCGCGAAAGCCCCTACCTGGCCGGGCTCCGGAGCCTGCCCCGGTGGCAGGCCCTGGTGCAGCACCTGGAGGAGCGGCAGCGGCTGCTGGAGGAGTCCTTCACGCCTTCCACCTTCGGCCTGTAGACTCGGGGTTTCCATGGATGCGCGAACCCGGAAGCCACGCCAAGCGGCCCTCCTGCTGGGGCTGGCCTTCGGCCTGATCCTGGCCGTCGGCTTCGGCCTGGCCTGGATGCTGGCCCGCAACGGCGCCCGGAGGCCCGTGCGGGTCCTCCTGGTCACCCCCGCCCAGGGCCCCGCCTCGGGGCTGGAGGCCGCGGACTGCCGGGCTCTCGGAGCCCTGGTCCAGGATCATCTCGAGTACTTGGGGGGGCTGGCCGTCACGAGCCTCACGGAGCTGCCCACGGACCTCGGGCCGCTCCGCGCCAATCCCCACACGCGGGTGCTGGTGCTGGAGCCCCGGCGGCAGGGGGAGGATCTGGTCCTGGCCTTCCGGGAGATTCCGGGGGGCCAGATGGGCCCCGGGGACGACGCGCGCTGGATCCGGCACGGGGCCCGGCCGCTCCCCCCGGCCGCGGCCTTCGCGGCCTTCGACCGGCAAGTGGGCCTGGCGCGGAAGGAGGCGCAGGGGTACCTGACGCCGCGCGATCCCGGCCGCTTCTGGAACCTCATCCGCGCCACGGCCCTCCGCCTGCAGAATGACCGGATGGGCGAGGCCGCCGATCTGGCGCGGGCCGTGACCGACGGGGAGCCCGACTGCGCCACGGCCTGGGTGCTGCTGGGGAACATCCAGTACCGCCGCCTCCTCAACCACCCCTCCGCCTTCCGCACGGAACAGTCGGACGCGGAGAGCAGCCTCAAGCGGGCTCTGGAACTGGCACCGGGCCACCCCCGGGGCACCTTCCTCCTCTCGCTCATGGAATCGGACAACGGGAACCAGCGGGAAGCCCTGAACCTGTTGCTCCAGGCCCGCCGGACCCAACCGAACAATCCCATCCTGCTCACCGGCCTCGTCTACGCGGCCCGGGGCGCGGGCCTGCTCCCCCTGGCCCGCCGGGCCATGGATCTGCGGGACAACCTCGCCTTCTCCGAGTACCTGCCCCAGGCGGTGGACATCACCTGCCTCTACACGGGGGAGATCCCGCGCTTCGAGGCCAGCCTCCAGGACCGTCCGGGCCACCTGCGGAACACGACCGGCGTGCTGGCCTTCTACCGGGGTTACCTGGCCCTGGTGCAGGGGGACCGCGCACGGGCCCATGCGGGATTCGCCGCCGCGCGCCAGGCGCCCCGTGGCTACCCCAACATCGTCCGCCTCAGCGAGGTCTTCGACCTGATTCTGGAAGGCCGCAGGGACGAGGCCTGGCAGGCGTTGCGGGCCTTCGACCAGGAGCGACTGGGCATGCGGGAGCCCGACGGGGAGTTCACCATCCGGCTGGCGGAGGCCTATGCCCTCCTCGGGGACCGGGCCAGCGCCATGGAGATGGCGGCCCGCGCCTTCGCCCGGGGCTTCGGCTGCACCGCCTGGTACGAACGGAGTCCGCTGCTGGCGCCCCTCCGGGGCCTGCCCCGGTGGAAGGCCCTCCTGCAGCACCTGCGCGAACGGCAGAGCCTCATGGAGGACACCTTCCCGGCGAGCCTGGTGGAGAGCCCGGGCTGAGAAACCCGCCGTTCCGGCCTGGCCCGGGGGCCCGGTAGACTGGAGGTTCGCCCGATCCGAGGGGGGAAGCCATGTCCACCGCCACCGTGCCCGCCACCCAGCCCAGCGCCCAGGAGGCCCCGCCGGAAGGCTACGTCCCGAAGCACAAGGTCCGCTTCGTGACGGCCGCCAGCCTCTTCGACGGCCACGACGCCAGCATCAACATCATGCGCCGCATCCTGCAGGCCACCGGCTGCGAGGTGATCCACCTGGGCCACAACCGCGCCGTGCAGGACATCGTGGAGACGGCCATCCAGGAGGACGCCCAGGGCATCGCCATCTCCAGCTACCAGGGCGGCCACGTCGAGTATTTCAAGTACATGGTGGACCTCCTCCGGGAGCGCGGGGCCGGGCACATCCAGATCTTCGGCGGGGGCGGGGGCGTCATCGTCCCCGCCGAGATCCGCGAGCTGGAAACCTACGGCGTGGCGCGCATCTACAGCCCGGAGGACGGCCGCCACATGGGCCTCCAGGGCATGATCGACGACATGGTCGAACGCTGCGATTTCGACCCGCGCGAGAAGCCCGCGGCGCTGCCGTTGGCCCGGAAGATTACCGAGATCGAGCTTGGCGCCGCGGGTGTG
>JAJYBX010000333.1 GCA_021778785.1 Acidobacteriota bacterium | reverse complement strand
GGGCCTCGGGCGCGAAGCCCCAGTGTAGCGGGGCCCTCAGGCCTGCTCCGCCTCCACCGGCGTCACCCAGCGGTAGCCCTCCCCGCCCACGGTGGCGATCCAGGGGGTGCCCAGCTCCTCCCCCAGTTTCCGCCGCAGGTTGGCCACGTGGACGTCCACCGTGCGGGCGGAGGGGCGGGCGTCGGGCTCCCAGGCCAGCTGGAGCAGCTCACGCCGGCTGTGGGTGCGGCCTGGATGGGTGATGAGGATCTCCAGGAGGCGGAATTCGCGTGGCGTGAGCTCCAGGGGCCGCCCGTCCCGCCGGGCCTCGAGGCGGGGCAGGTCGAACCGGAAGGGGCCGGAGCGCAGGAGGGGCGGCCGGTCCACGGGGCGGGTCCGGCGCAGGATGGCCTTCACGCGGGCGATGAGTTCCAGCACCGAGAAGGGCTTCACCAGGTAGTCGTCGGCCCCCAGGCTCAGGCCCTGCAACCGGTCCGCCTCCTGCCCGCGGGCCGTGAGCATGAGCACGGGCACCTCGTCCTTGCGTTCCCGGAGGTTCCGCAGGACCTCGAAGCCGTCCATCTGGGGCAGCATCAGGTCCAGGACGATGAGATCGGCCCGGTGAGCCGCGTGGGCCGCCAGGGCGGGCACACCGTCCCCCGCGGCCTCCACGGAATAGCCTTCGAAGCTCAGGTTGTTGACGAGGAGCTGGCAGAGGGAGGGCTCGTCCTCCACCACGAGGATGTGGGTCACGGCGTCTCGCTCAAGGAACAGGCATTCAAAGATGCACGCGTTGCCTTGGAAAGGCAAGGGTACCTTGCTGCAATTTCCAAGTCCCGGAGAAGGGAAACGGATCAGGCGACGGGGATCTCCAGGGTGGCGGCGAACCCCTCCCCCGGTGCCGAGGCGAAGGTGAGGCCCCAGCCACGGGGCCCCCTCTGCGATCGCAAGCCGGAGGCGCCGCGGGAGCAGGAGCACGCGACGGGCGTCGCGTGCGATCGGGGGGTGGTGGGAGGCGTGCCGAACCGGGGAACGGGAACGGATCAGGCAACGGGGATCTCGAGGGTGGCGGCGAACCCCTCCCCCGGTGCCGAGGCGAAGGTGAGGCCCCAGCCCTCCTGCTCCGCCACCTGCACGAGGAGGCTCAGGCCCAGTCCCTGGCCCTCCCGGAGGAAGCCCTCCTTGCCGGCTTCGCGGATGCGCTGGAAGGGCTTGCCCAGGGCCTTGACCTGATGGGGGGCCAGGCCCTCCCCCTCGTCGCTCACCTGGATGCAGAGGCGGCGACGGGTCCGCCAGGTCTCCAGGCTGGTCGTGCCGCGACCGTGACCCAGGGCGTTCTCCAGGAGGGTCAGGATGGCGGCCCGGAGGGAGGTCAGAGGCGCCTGGCCGGAGGCCTCACACAGGCCCAGCTGCAGCGTGCGGCCCTCCATCTCGAAACCGGGCCGCAGGTCGTCCGCCACATCCCTCAGCCAGTCGGGGGTGGCCAGGGCCCGGGGGCCGGTGGAGCCGCCCCCCCGGATCACCCGCAGGCCGTTCTCGATGATGAGGGTCAGGTGGTCCACCTCGTCACCGATCTTGAGCAGCTCCTCGTCGGCCCGGTCGGGGCTGAGGCGGCCCAGGCGCAGGGAATCGCAGCGGAACTTGAGGAGGGCCAGGGGGGTCTTGAGGCTGTGGGTGAGGGAGGCCATGCGGTCCGCGTCCAGCACGGCCCGCCGTCGGGCCCGGTGGCGCAGCCACAGGCCCAGGCCGATGGCGAGGCCCACCACGATGGACATGCTGTAGGCCACGTAGAGCTGTTTCCGGGTGGTCTTCCGGTAGGCCCGTTCCTGGTCCTCGAAGGCGATGCCGCCCAGGTTCCAGCCGTCCCCGAAGGCATTGGTCTTGGTGATGGCGTCCAACTGGTAGTAGGCAAGGCGGTAGGGGTCGGCCTGCAGATGGGGGGCCTTGCCCCAATCCAGGGGCACCAGGTCATTCCGGGCGAGTTCCGACTCCCGCGCGAGCCCCATGCGCAGGCCGGGCTTCGGTCCAAGGGAGATCGAGAGCTCCCGTTCGACCTCGGGGGATCCGGGTCGCCAGCGCTTGATGACGAGCCAGCGGTCGGAGAGCAGGACCACCGTGGCCACCTTCCCGAAGTCCGGATCCTGGTCCTTCGGGGGATTCCATTCGAAACGCTGGGCCATCTCGGCGTGGCTCATCCAGTCCAGGTAGAGCTGGGCGTGGGGGTCCTCGGCCGCCCGCATCAGGTGGCCGCCCTTGCGGACCCAGAGGGTGCGACCTTCGAAGCGGTCCAGAAGGGCCACGACCAGAGGCTGGTCCGCGAGGAATCTGCGGACCTCCGGTTCCGTGCCGGTCTGGACGGAGGCGAGCAGGGGAAGGGACTTCCAGTGGCGCTCCACCGCCTCGAAATCCGCCCAGTGGGCGTTGGTGAAGTCGGACTGGGCATCGCTGAGGAGGTCCCGCACGTAGATGTAGGGCGCCACGACCAATAGGCCGGCGGTCACCAGTCCCGCCAGGATCAGCAGGATGAGGCCGCTGCGCTGCTGGAGTCGCTGCCAGCGCGTCGGCCCCTTGAGGCCGGGATGCAGGAAACGGAAGCGGGAGGCGCGGTGGCGGTACATGGAGGCCTGGGGATGTTCCGCCAGCTTATCGGCCGGACACCCCTGCGGCTACTGCGGCCGGAATCAGCCCAGGGCCAGCATGCGCTCCAGGGGCTTCAGGGCGCGGAGGCGCAGGGTCTCGTCCAGGCGGATCTCCGGCCGCAGGTCCCGCAGGGCGAGGTAGAGCTTCTCGAGGCTGTTCAGCTTCATGTAGGGGCAGAGGCTGCAGTTGCAGCCACTGTCGGCGGGGGCGGGGATCAGGTCCGCGTCGGGCCGGCGCTGGCGCATCTGGTGGAGGATGCCCGCCTCCGTGGCCACGATGAAGGCCCTGGCGCGGTCCTTGGCCACGTAGTTCAGCAGGGCGGCGGTGGAGCCCACGAAGTCCGCCAGCTGGAGCACCGTGGCGTCGCACTCGGGGTGGGCGATGAGCTTGGCCTCGGGGTGCTGGGCCTTTAGGGCCGCCAGCCGCTTGGCCGTGAACTGCTCGTGGACGATGCAGAAACCCGGGAACAGCGCCATGTCCCGGCCCGTCTGCTGCATCACCCACTTGCCCAGATGGCGGTCCGGGGCGAAGACGATCTTCCGGTCCCGCGGGATGCTCTCCACGACCCGCACGGCGTTGCTGCTGGTGCAGATGACCGTGCTGAGGGCCTTCACGCCGGCGGAGCAGTTGATGTAGCTCACCACCTCGTGGTCGGGATACTGCTTCAGCCACTCGG
>JAJYBX010000332.1 GCA_021778785.1 Acidobacteriota bacterium | reverse complement strand
GCTCTGGAGGATCACCTCCATGCCCGGCGGGATCGCGTTCGCGATGAGGGTCGGGATGCCGATGCCCAGGTTGACGTAGAACCCGTCGCGCAGTTCCTGCGCCGCGCGGCGGACGAGCTGGTCACGGGTCAGGGCCATGGGCTCCTCGGTAGATGGTCCAGGATAGCGCAGGTGCGCGCCGGGCTTACTTCCCGGAACGGTCGCCAATGACACGGATCGAAACGATCCGCGCGCCCAGTTCCAGCTCGTCGAGGATCTTCAGGTCGTGGTCCGGATGCTCCACCTCGCCCATCCGGGTGTACTTCCCGGTGAGGTGGGGGGTGGCGTTGGTGGTGATGAAGAACTGGCTGCCGCCGGTGTCCTTGCCGGCCAGGGCCATGCCCACGCTGCCGGGGCCGTACCAGGTCGGGCTGTCCTCGCAACGCACCGTGTAGCCCGGGCCGCCGTCCATGGTGTCGCAGGGGCTGCCCATCTGCACCACGAAGTCCGGCACCACCCGGGGCACGAGGTGGCCGTCGAAGTAGCCCTTCCGCGCCAGGAGCACCAGGTTCGCCACATTCATGGGGGCGATGGTGGGATCCAGCCGGAGCGTGACGAACCGCCTCCCGCTGAAGGTGATGCGCAGCCGCACGGACCTGCCGCGCTCCGCGAGGCGGGTGGCCTCGACGAGGATCGCCTCGTCCGTGGCCGTGGGCTCCGGCGCCGCGGGCCAGGGGGTGGCCGGGTCCAGCTTCACGAGAGCCTGGTACGCCTCGTACCGGCAGCTCCAGTTGGGATGGGTCAGCCAGCGCCGGAGCTGGACCTTCTGCGCCTCCGGGCTCAGTTTCCACCGCGCGTAGCTCTGGATGAGTGTCTGCTGCGCATCAAAATCCTTGTCGGCTGCTGCGATCGAGTAGAGCCATTGGAGCATCTGGGGATCCGGGGTCGATTGAATACCCTCGATACAAGCTGCGAGTGCAGGTCCCCTGGCGTTGACGATGTGCCTGTTACGAAACCTGTCAGCGGACGCTGGATCTGCGGCCCTCAGCGCGATGAGTAGCGGGCCGAACAAGTCCGAACCTGTCCCTGTGACTTCCACGGCACGGAGAATCCCAGCTGATTCTGGAGACTTTGAATGCCCAATAGCTTCGATCGCCGAGGCTCGGACAAGATTTGGATATTCGGGGTTCAGCGCTACGGCATAAGCGATGTCAAGCCATTCAGGCTGGTGGATAAACGGGGCTCCCTCCAGAATGCGCTGTAATGCGCCGAAGGTGAGTCGGGATGGGGACCAGACTGGCCACCCGGGAACCAACTCGAATCTTGCGGAGGGAGCCGGTGGAGCAGGGAACTCCTTCTTTTCCTGGCTCGAATCCTGAGAATCTATTCCCAGCCGCGAAAAATTGAAGCCCAGAGCATCCTTTACGACAGCTTGATCGAACGAGGTTGGTTCGCTTTCCGCTTGTGATCTGTTGAAGGCATCCAATACCGAGATCAGTGCTCCGGGAGCGTTTCTAACCGGCGGCAGCAGCGCCTTCTCCTTGCCGGCCATGACCAGCCGCAGGCGGGCCGCCTGGGCGCGGACGGGATCGGCCTTGCCGGCCTTCGCGAGGGCGTCGAGGAAGGCCTGCAGGGCGGGCGAAACTGCGCCACCGTTGATCCGGGCCGTGGCGATCTGGGCCTCCAGGTGGAGGTGGGCCGGCCAGATTCTGGCGTCGGCCGCGGTGAGCCCGTCCAGGGCCATCAGGGCCCTGGGGCTCTTGAACCGGTTGAGGAAGAAGAGGGCCGTGAACCGGTCCTGGGGCGTGCGGGCGACCCTGGCCTTGGCCTCCCACGTTTCCGGGGTGGGCTTCTCCAGCTCCGGTGGCAGGAGAGCGGGGGCGCCGGGCGCCCCGATGCGGGCCAGGGTGAGGTCGAGGCGGGCGCGATCTGCCGCCGGCAGGGCGGCGCGCCGGGCTTCCGTGAAGGTCGGCGGTTGCCGGTTCCACTCGGCCTGGATGGCTTCGCGGACCGTGAAATGCGGCGCCTGGGCGAGGGCGACGGGCGCCGCCAGCGCACAGAGGAGCCATTTCTGGAAAGATGGAGGCAAGAGGTTCATGTTGGCTCGCTTGGGAACGGACATTCTACGGGAAGAGCTGCGCCGGCGCGTGGCCGAAGGGCATGTGGGACCCCACGAGGTGTGGATCCGCTGGCCCCGGCAGCTGGGGGACGTGGTGTTTGCGCTGCCCTTCTTCGGCTCCCTCCAGGCGGCCTGGAACGCCGAGGCCGCGGCCCTGGGCCTCGAGCTGCGCTGGGTGGCCGTGGGCCACGCCATCGGAGCGGCCCTCTTCGCCGAGGCTGCGCCGGACTTCATCGCCGAGTCCCTCATCGAGAAGGGCGGGGTGGGCAAGCCCGATCCCTGGCACCTGGTGCGGCGCTGGCGGAAGGCCCCGCCGGTGTGCGTCATCAACCTCAGCCAGAGCGTCCGCCTGGCCCTGGGCGCCTGGATGGCCCGGGTGCCCATCCGCGGTGGCATCGCCGACAACCACCTGAGCCTGCTCTACACCCACCCCTTCAAGTACCGCGACCTGCCCATCCACCTCGCCCAGCGCTACGAGCCCCTGCTCGGACACCT
Organism: Acidobacteriota bacterium; assembly: GCA_021778785.1. Lineage (GTDB taxonomy): Bacteria > Acidobacteriota > Holophagae > Holophagales > Holophagaceae > Geothrix. The sequence continues at coordinate 705 of JAJYBX010000332.1, read as the reverse complement.
CACGGGCCGGCGCCACCTCCAGTGGGTCCGTCTGGGCGTCCACAACCTTGGCGGACGGCGGGGGACCGAACTCCTGCGCGAAGCGGGCTGGGCCGGTGAACCCTACGTCACCCTTTCCTTCGGTACGCGTGGCCATGGCAAGCGGTGGTTTCCCGAAACGCGCACCTGGCCGGTGCTGGCAGGTCGCCTTTCGGCAGAAGGCTTCCGCTGCGTGTGGCTCGGGGGACCCGAAGAGGCACCGCTCGGGAAGGAACTGGCGGCCCTGGCGCCGGGTTCCATCAATCTCACGGGTTGCACGAGTCTTCCGGAGGCCTGCGCGATCCAGGAGGCCGCTGCAGGGAACGTGGCCATCGATACGGGTCTGGCCCATACGGCCGCGGCCACGGGGCAACCCACGGTCACTTTGATGGGTCTCTCCCCCGAACCGCTGATTGCCCCGGTGGGCCCGCGGGCCATCACCGTGCGCGGCTCGGCAGTGGATTCCTTCCCGGGGGAAAGCGAGGGCTTCGAGACCCATGGATCGGTGGCCCACCGGGTGCATCCAGATCGGGTGGTGGGTCTCCTCAAGGCGCTCATGGCCGAGGCCGGGGCATGATCCCGAAGGGCGCCCTCTGGGTGCGGATGCCCCGGTTCATCGGCGATGCGATGATGATCGCCCAGAGCCTCGAGCCCCTTCGGAGCCGGGGGATTCCACTCGTGGCCTGG
>JAJYBX010000331.1 GCA_021778785.1 Acidobacteriota bacterium | reverse complement strand
AGCAATTCGTCCACGGAGGAGGAATCCTTCCTCTTCCTCGCCACCGGCCTTTCGCCTTCCGAGGGGCACCACCCGGAGGACGACGAGGAACTCCTGCTGCACCGCGAGCCCTTCGACCAGTGCCTCTTGCGGGTGCTCTCCGGCGAGATCAGCGACAGCCTCACGGCCATGGCCCTCCTGGCGCTCCAGGCCCGCCGGGGCGGCGTGGCCGCGGCGCTCGATCCCGCCCTGGCCGAACGCTTCTTCCAGCGACCCGACGAGCACCCCTCCGCCGGCCGCAGCCGCTGGCAGAACCTGGGTGCGCCATGATCCTCTCCCTGCACCCCGAGACGCCCCAGCTGCGCCATCTGGAGCGCATCGCCGAGATCCTCCAGCGGGACGGCGTCATCGCCTATCCCACCGACACGCTGTTCGGACTGGGCTGCCTGGCCTCGCGGAAGAAGGCCGTGGACCGCATCCTCCAGATCAAGGGCCGCGACCCGAAGAAGCCCATGTCGATCCTCTGCGCCGACATGGAGATGCTCTGCCGCTACACCCGGCACCTGGACACGCCCACCTTCCGGCTCCTCAAGCAGATGCTCCCCGGCCCCTACACCGCCCTCCTGCCCGCCAGCCGCGAGGTGCCCCGGTACCTCCAGAACAAGCAGGTGGTGGGCCTGCGCATCCCCGACCATCCCTTCTGCCTGGGCCTCACGAAGCTCCTGGGCGAACCCATCATCACCACCAGCGCCAACCTCTCCGGCCAGCCCACCCTCAACACCGCCTGGGAGCTGGAGGAGGAGCTGGGGCACGCCCTGGACCTCGTCGTGGACTGCGGCCAGCCGGTCGGCGAGGGCAGCACCATCGTGGATCTCACCGGCGAGGAGCCGGTCCTCATCCGCGAGGGGGCGGGCCCCTGGCCGGTCTGACTACTTTCCCGCCGCCAGTGCCCGGGCCTTCGTCTGGAGGGCCTGGAAGGCCTCCTCGGTGAGCACGCCGTCCCGCCGCAGGGCCTCCAGGCGGTCCAGCGTGGCCGCCAGGTCGAGGGCGGGTCTCGCGGGGCGCGGCCCGGGCGCGGCCACCCCGCCGGCCGCCGCCAGGCGGCGTCCCAGGTCGGCGCACCAGGGCCCATAGCGGGCCATCGCCTCGTGCTCGCCTTCGCCGACGAGGGTGTGGTGGAAGGCCGCCAGCAGATCTCCGGAAACCGCATCCACCAGCTTCAGATCGAACGTGAGGCTCACCACGCCGGAGAACTGGGCGTCGGGCGACTCGCCCGCGGCATCCACCACCCGGCCCTCGACGAGCACGTCGCCTTCCGTCCGGGAGACCCGGGCGATCCCGGCCAGGCCCTTCTGGAGGCCGTCAGCCAACCCATCCAGGAGCCCCGCCTTCTGGTCCCCGACGAAGACCCGGTCCCTTCCCTCCCGGGCGCGGCCCAGCCAGGCGGGGCTGTCCCAGGGCTGGATCCGCAGCGTCCGGTCCTGCAGGACGAGCCCCGGCCTCACCCATTCGAAGCCCTGGCGGGGGATGGCCTTGAAGTGGGCGGCCGGCCCGAACCAGGCGGGGTCGAGCAGCCCCCCATCCAGGGTCTGGGCCGCCAGCAGGGTGGGCGCGAAGAGGAGAAGGGCAGCGGGTCGCATCAGCACTCCGGCAGGTTGACGGGGAAGTCCAGCGGGACCTCCGGAACATGGGTGGCCAGGCCGCCCCGGGCGGTTTCCTTGTACTTGCTCTTCATGTCGGCCCCGGTGTCGCGCATGGTGCGGATCACCTTGTCGAGGCTGACGAAGTGCCGGCCATCGCCCCGCAGGGCCATGCGGGCCGCGTTGATGGCCTTCACCGCGGCCATGGCGTTGCGCTCGATGCAGGGCACCTGCACCAGCCCGCCGATGGGATCGCAGGTGAGGCCCAGGTTGTGCTCCATGCCGATCTCCGCAGCGTTCTCCACCTGGTCCGGCGTGCCGCCCATCACCTCCGCCAGGGCCCCCGCCGCCATGGAGCAGGCCACGCCGACCTCCCCCTGGCAGCCCACCTCGGCCCCGCTGATGGAGGCGTTCTCCTTGTAGAGGGCGCCGATGGCGCCGGCGGTGAGGAGGAACCGCACCACGCCGTCGTCCGAGGCGCCCGGGACGAACCGGCGGTAGTAGTGCAGCACCGCCGGGATGATCCCGGCCGCCCCGTTGGTGGGCGCCGTCACCACGCGGCCCCCGGCGGCGTTCTCCTCGTTCACCGCCAGGGCGTAGAGGCTCACGAAGTCCATGGTCGTGAGGGGATCCTGGTAGCCCGCCTCCGGGGTGGCCGTCAGCTGGCGGAAGAGGCCCGGGGCCCTGCGCGGCACCTTCAGGCCCCCGGGGAGGATCCCCTCCGTCGCGCAGCCCCGCGACACGCAGGCCTGCATGACGGCCCAGAGCCCGAGCAGGCCCTTGCGAACCTCCGCCTCGGCACGCCAGGCGCCCTCGTTCCGGAGCGCCACGGCACTCACGTCCAGCTGGCGGGCGTGGCAGTGTTCCAGCAGCTCCCGGGCGCTCCTGAACGGCAAGGGAGGCTCCGGCCGCCCCGTGGCGATCCGGGCCGCGCCCTCCTCCACCACGAAGCCTCCTCCCACGGAGTAGTAGATCTGGGACCGGAGCGGCGCCCCCGCGCCGTCGAGCGCCGTGAAGCGCAGGGCATTGGGATGGAAGGGGAGGCTCTTCCGGAGCAGGAGCAGATGCTCGGACTCGCGGAAGGCCACCTCGCGCCGCCCGAGCAGGGACAGGCGCTCCGTGGCGCGGACCCCCGCCAGGAGGCCCTCCACGGCCGCCACGTCCACGCCCTCGGGGGTTTCGCCCATCAGGCCCAGGAGCACCGCCTTGTCGCTGCCGTGTCCGCGCCCGGTGGCGCCCAGGCTGCCGAAGAGCTCCGCCCTCACGGCGGCTGTGGCCGGCAGGAGCCCCGCCCCCTCCAGGCTCAGGACGAACGTCCGCGCCGCCCGCATGGGCCCGACGGTATGGGACGAGCTGGGCCCGATGCCGATGCGGAAGAGGTCGAAGACGGACAGCGTCATTCCCCATTGTCCTCCGAACGGCCGAGGGGGCCCCCCGGGTCCAACGGAGCGGGTTGCAGCCGGCCCGTCGCCCGTATATGTTGTATTGCGATGTATGTATCCACACCGACAGGAGGCCCCATCCGTACCGCCCGTCTGCCGATGGCCGCCCTGCTGGCCTGCCTCTCCCTGGCCGGCGCGCCGCTCCCGGAACACGGCGGGCGGTCCCTCCTCCATCCCGTCAAGACCGATCGGCCTCCAGTGCTGGACGGGAGGCTCGACGATCCGGTCTGGCAACAGGCGG
>JAJYBX010000330.1 GCA_021778785.1 Acidobacteriota bacterium | reverse complement strand
AAGACCACGCCGGACCGCATCCCCGCCGAGCTGCGCGAGCTCCAGCGCATGGCCTTCGATGCGCGCACCAACCAGGCCGAGCTTCCCGGGCAGGTGTTCTGATGGACGGGATCGCCGCCTCCATCCCCCCGGCTCCGGCCCTCACCAACTTTGATGAATGGGGCTTCTTCATCGACCCCAACCGCTGCATCGGCTGCCGGAGCTGCGTGGCCGCCTGCGCGGAGTGCGGCACCCACAAGGGCCGGCCCATGATCCACCTGGACGAGATGGACCGGCTCCACTCGCCCCAGACGGCCCCCACCGTGTGCATGCACTGCGAGGATCCCATCTGCGCCCAGGTCTGCCCCGCGGACGCGATCAAGCGCAGCGAGGACGGCGTGGTGCATGCCAGCCAGAAGCCCCGCTGCATCGGCTGCCAGAACTGCGAGCTGAGCTGCCCCTTCGGCGTGCCCATCGTCTTCTCGGGCCTGGAGCAGATGCTGAAGTGCGACCTCTGCTACGACCGCACCTCCGAGGGCCTGAAGCCCATGTGCGCCACCGTGTGCCCCAGCCAGGCCCTGCTCTACGCGCCCAAGGCCGAGATCAGCCGGATGCGCACCGCCCAGCCCGTGCGTGAATTCCTGGTCGGCGGCCTGATGGTGAAGACCAAGAACGCCCTCATGGTGCCGGATCCGGAGGCGCCCCTCTTCCTGGACGCCGCGCTGCTCATCGAAGGAGACCTGTGATGGCCCTCTGGCGACGTTCCTTCCCCGTGGACCTGGCGGACGAGGGCCGGTTCTCCCGGCGGGAGTTCGCGCGCTTCCTGGCCCTGGTCTCCGCGGGCTTCACGGCCGGCCTGGGCTACCTGTGGCTGCGGAAGAAGCCCCTCGAAGGTGCGCCGGAACCTGCGGGAACCAACGAGGTGCCCGTGCCCCTGGGCCTCGCCGCGGACCTCCGTCCCGGCCAGAGCCGCCTGTTCACCTTCCGCGACGCCCAGGACCGCTGCATCCTCCTGCGCACGCCCATGGGCGAGCTGCGGGCCTTCCGGCAGACCTGCACCCACCTGGGCTGCGCCGTGCGCTTCCGTAACGACCAGCTGGAGTGCCCCTGCCACGAGGGGTTCTTCGAGGTGGAGCGGGGCTTTCCGGTCCAGGGCCCGCCCACGCGGCCCCTCTCCGGCATCGCCCTGGAGCTGCGTCCCGACGGCAGCCTCTGGGCCGTGGGGGATCTGCCCAAGCCCACGGACCTCCCGGCCCGGGCGGGCGCCGACTGTCCCCGCACCGCCCCGAAGGAGGTGGAGGCATGAGCCGTCCCCACCGCAGCCATCTGTCCGACGCCGCCCTGGCCGTGGCGCTGCTCATCCTCGGCATCCAGGTCTATCTCTTCGAGACCGTCCTCCAGTCCGTGCTGGACGGCCAGCGGGCCCTGCTCCCCGGCGCCTTCGCGGCCTCCCTGGTCCTGACGGTCATCGCCCTCCTCCTCGCCTTCAAGGTCCCCCGCATCGATCAGGGTCCGAAGCACTGATCCCACCTGGAGCCTCCATGACGTCCCCGACTCCCGACCGCCCGCCGGCCCTCGAGCTGCTGGAACCCCAGGTCACCCGCGGCCTCCTGGCCCGCTTCCGCCTCACCACCCTGCTGGGCCGGTTCCCGGAGCGCCAGCTCTGGTCCGCCTTCATGTTCATCAACGGCCTGATCTCCATCGGCCTGCTGGCGGGCCTGGCCATGCTCACCCGCTCCCCCTTCGTCTTCCCGTCCCTGGGGCCCACCGCCTTCCTGTTCTTCTTCACGCCCACCCTGCCGACGGCCAGCCCCCGGCACACGATCTACGGCCACATCATCGGCATCGCCTGCGGGTACGGCGCCCTCTGGCTCATGGGCCTCCAGCACGCCCCGCCGGCCATGGTCATGGGCGTGACGCCCGCGCGCATCGGCGCCGCCGCCCTGTCCCTGGCCGCCACGGGCGCCCTCATGATCCTCTTCAAGGCCGCCCACCCGCCCGCCGGGGCGACGACCCTCATCATCTCGCTGGGCATCATCACCAAGCCCCTGTCGCTGGCCATCATGCTGCTGGCCGTGGCCCTGCTGACGGTCCAGGCCATCGTCATCAACCGCCTGGCCGGCATCGACTACCCGCTCTGGGCCCGACGCGTGGCGCCCGACAAGGGCTGATCGCCCCCGCCCGGCCCCGGCCACAATCGGGCATGGCGTCCCGCGCTTCCCAGGCCTCCCCGTCCCTGCCCACGCTGGTCCTCGGCGGGGGCGTGGCCGGGCTCCTGGCCGCCTGGCATCTGCGGCGACGGGGGGAGCCGGTGTCGGTGTGGGAGGCCGGGGACGCCCCCGGCGGCTGGGTGCGCACGGTGGCCTGGGAGGGCGCACCGGCGGAGCTGGGCCCCCAGTCCCTGCCCTGGCGCCCGGGGGACGCCGCCGACCGCCTCCTGCGGGCCCTGGACCTGCCCTTCGAGGTGGTGCCCCGTCGCCCGCGCTGGGCGGCCCTGGGCGGCCGCCTCGTGCCCGTGCCGGCCCATGGCGGCGCCTTCCTGGCCTCGCCCCTCCTGAGCCTTCCGGGACGCCTGCGGCTCCTGGCCGGGCTGGCCTGGCCCCTCCGTCCCCTTGAGGACGAGAGCCTCGCCGCCTGGACCCGCCGGCGCTTCGGGGCTGAGGCGGCCGAGCGGCTGCTGCCCCTGGCGGCCCGGGGCCTCTTCGCCGCCGAGGCGGAGGACCTGGACGCGGAGGCGCTGGCCCGTCCCCGCACGCGGCAGGCACGGCTGCCCGGGGGCATGGGCAGCCTCCCCGCCGCCCTGGCGGGGGAGCTGGATCTCCGCAGCGGGCTCCGGGCGCGGCGCCTGGAACCGATCCCCGGCGGCTGGCGCGTGACTGGCGACGGCCACGAAACGGCCGCCGCCCGGGTGATCCTGGCCCTGCCCGCCTTCGAGGCCGCGGACCTCCTGGCGCCCCACGCCCCGGGCGCGGCAGAGGCCCTGCGGGAGATCCCCTACGCCTCCGTCGAGGGCTGGCATTCCCTTCACGCGCGCGTGGAGCCCCTGGCCCAGGGTCACGGCTTCCTCGTGCATCCCCGGGAGGGCAGCGACCTCCTCGGCTGCACGGTGGTCCACCCCGCGCCGGCGGACGGGGCCATGCACCTCCGCAGCTTCCTGCCCCTGGGGTCGCGACCCTGGTCCGCCGTGGACGCGGCGCTGCGGCGCTGGCTCCCGGACCTCGCCGAGCCGACCTCGGTCCTGCGACTCGAAGCCCCCCGGGCCCTGGCCGCGCCCCCGCCGGGCCAGCGGGCGCGGCTGGCCCGCATCCTGGGCGGCCTCTCCCCGG
>JAJYBX010000329.1 GCA_021778785.1 Acidobacteriota bacterium | reverse complement strand
CGAAGCGGCCCTGAGCGTCGGGCTCCACCTCGCTGCCGTAGTAGGCCGTGACTTCCAGGAACCGGCGCTTCGCGGGGTTCGTGGCGGGCAGCGCGGCCAGGCGGGCCTCGATGGCCTCCCACACCGGCAAGGGGTAGAGGCGGGCGGAGCGGCCGTCCAGGGAGGTGAGGTAGTGCCGCAGGGCTCCGCCCCCCTCGCCCTGGGCGAAGGTCTCCAGCTCGGCCTTGAAGGAGGAGGGAAGCTTCAGTCGCCCCTTCTCATCCACCGTGGCCGGTGAGTTTCCGCGAAGTCGCAGCACCGGTGACGCCTTTCAACCAGTTGCCCGGACAGAATCGGCGGTGAGAGGATGGACCACCTTGATCCATTTCATTCCACTTTCTTCCACTGGGAACCACTTGAAAGTCTAGAAACCTCCCAGAAGGCCACAAGCCAAAAGAAAAGCGAACAGACGCGACCTTCCCAGCCCGGTGGAGGACCGACGGAATCCCTGCCTGCCTGGCGAGGGCGCCGAAAGGACAGGCGAATAAAATGCGACCAGGCCTTGGAGGTGGCCGAAGAAACCGGCCTTCGGCCACCGCGATCGGGGCGCCGGACCGCCCTCAGGGCTCCTGGGTGGGCTTGAGGGAGGCCTTCGCGGCCTCCATGCGGCCGAGGGCCTCGGGCCCCTTCCGCAGGGCGAGGGCCACGGTCAGGACATCGATGAGGGTGAGGTGCACCAGCCGGGCGACCATGGGGGCATAGACCTCGGGGTTCTCCTGGACGTCGGCGGGCAGGAGCAGGTCCGCCGCCTCGGCGAGCGGGCTGCCCGAGCGGGTGAGGGCGATGAGGGTGGCGCCGGTGCGGCGGGCCAGCTCCGCCACCTCCAGCAGGGGCCGGGTGCGGCCGGAATTGGAGATGAAGAGGGCCACCGCATCAGAAGGGAGGAGCGTGGCGGCCACGCGCTGCATCTGGACGTCCGTGCAGGCCAGCGTCGGCGTGCCCAGGCGGAAGAGCTTCATCTGGGCATCCAGGGCCGTGACCCCGGAATTGCCCAGGCCGTAGCACTCGATGCGGCTGGCGCCGTCGAGGAGGTCCACGGCCCTCGCCAGGACGTCGGGTCGCAGGGCGTCGCGGCCCCGGGCCAGGCCTGCCACCGCGTGGTCGAAGACCTTCCCGATGAGGCTGCCCAGGTCGTCGCCCGGGGCCAGCCGGGCGTGGACGAAGGGGATGCCCGCGCCCAGGTCGCCGGCGAGCCGGAGCTTGAAGCCCGGCAGGCCGGAGCACTTCAGGCGGCGGCAGAAGCGGATGACCGTGGGCTGGCTCACCTCGGCCCAGGCGGCGATCTGCGAGATGGGGGCGGAGACCACCTCCACCGGTCGGTGCAGGACGACCTCCGCCACCCGCCGCTCGGAGGGCGGGAGCTCGGGGAGGAGGGCCTGGATCCGGCCGAGGAGCGACATCAGGGCGCCCAGAATACCGATACCGGCACCGCCGACTGCCGGAGGATGGCCCGCACCGGCAGCTCCTCCACGGGTCCATCCCCCAGCGCCCGCTCCAGCAGCCGGGCCTTGGCCTCCCCGGACACCAGGAGGGCGATGTCGCGGCTCTGGAGGAGGGCCGACAGCGACAGGCTCAGGCGCGGGTGCGGGGCTGCGCCGGGGTGGACGGCGAGGATGGGTGCCTCCGTCCGGAGCCCCTCCGCCAGTTCCGGGGCATCGGGGAAGAGCGAGGCCACGTGGCCGTCCTCGCCCATGCCCAGGACCACCTGGCTGAAGGGGCGCGGCAGGGCCGCGAGGACCGGGGCCAGGATCCGCGCGGCGACCTCGGGGGAGCCGGTCTCCATCCAGAGGGGGACCATCCGGGCGGCTACGACGCGGCCGGAGAACAGGTGGCGGCGGACCAGGGCCTCGTTGCTGTCCGGGTGGTCCGGCGGCACCCAGCGCTCATCGGCGAGGGTGACGATCAGGCGCTCCCAGGCCAGGGGCTGGGCTGCCAGGGCATGGAAGAAGGGGACGGGGCTCCTTCCGCCGGAGACCACCAGGACCGCCCGCTCCTGCTGCGCCAGATCCGCCTTGAGACGGCCGGCGACGTGCAGGGCCAGGGCCGCGGCTGCGGTGTCCGCATCGGCGTACTCCAGGAGCCGCGCCACGGTCAGTCCTCCTCGTTCCAGGCCAGGCCGTCCCGGGAAAGGAGGGCGCTGGAGGCGGCGGGTCCCCAGCTGCCCGCCGTGTAGGCCTTCGGCCGGTCCTCGCTGGCGGCCCAGCTCTCGAGGATGGGCTCCACCCAGCGCCAGGCGGCCTCCTGCTCGTCGCGGCGGACGAAGAGGGTGAGCCGCCCCCGGATGGCGTCCATGAGCAGGCGCTCGTAGGCCTCCAGGCGGCGGGCCCGGAAGGATTCGGAGAAGTCCAGGTTGAGGTGCACCGGATGCAGGGCCATGGCATCGCCCGGCTGCTTGGCCACCAGGTGGAGCCGCATGCCCTCGTCCGGCTGCATGCGGATGATGAGGCGGTTGGACCGGGTGCCCTGGGCGGCCTCGCCGAAGATGGCGTGGGGCACCTGCCGGAAGTTGATGACGATCTCCGCCAGCTTCTCCGGCATGCGCTTGCCCGTGCGGAGGAAGAAGGGCACGCCGGCCCAGCGCCAGGTCTCGATCTCCGCCTTCACGGCCACGAAGGTCTCCGTGCGGCTGTCGGGGGCCACGCCCGGCTCCTCGACGTAGCCGGCCACGGGCGCTCCGGCCACGGCCCCGGCCTTGTACTGGCCCCGCACCGTGCGCGCGGCCACGTCCGCCGGCGTGAAGGGCTTGAGGGACCGCAGCACCTTCAGCTTCTCGTCGCGCACGGCATCGGGATCGCTGCTGGGGGGAGGCTCCATGGCCACGATGCAGAGCAGCTGGAGGAGGTGGTTCTGCAGCATGTCGCGCAGGGCGCCGGTGCCCTCGTAGAAGTCGCCGCGGCCCTCCACCCCCAGCTGCTCGGCCACGGTGATCTGCACGTCCTGCACCCATTCCCGCCGCCACATGGGCTCGAAGAGCACGTTGCCGAACCGCAGGGCCAGCAGGTTCTGCACCGGTTCCTTGCCCAGGTAGTGGTCGATGCGGAAGATCTGCCGCTCCGCGAAGTGCCGGCCCACGGCATCGTTGATCTCCCGGGAGGAGTCGAGGTCGTGGCCCAGGGGCTTCTCCACCACCACCCGGGAGGCCCCGGTGATGAGGCCCGCGGCGCCGAGGTGGTCCGAGATGGTGGCGAAGAAATCCGGCGAGGTGGAGTAGTAGAAGACGCGGATGCGGTCCGGGTGCAGACCCAGGGCCTCGCCCAGGGCATGGCAGCTGTCG
>JAJYBX010000328.1 GCA_021778785.1 Acidobacteriota bacterium | reverse complement strand
GGATGTCACCTCCGGCCGCGTCATGAACCGCCTCCTCCAGGGCGACGTGGGCAGCGGCAAGACGCTGGTGGCCTTCCTGTCCCTGGCCATGGTGGCGGAGACGGGCGGGCAGGGGGCCCTGCTGGTGCCCACGGAGGTGCTGGCCCGGCAGCACGCCGCCAGCTTCCAGCGCCTGCTGGGGCCCGAGGCCGGGGCCATGCAGCTGCTGCTGGGCGGCATGAAGGCCGCCGAGAAGCGCGCGGCCCTGGCCCGCATCGCCTCCGGCGAGGCCCGCTACGTGGTGGGCACCCACGCCCTCTTCCAGGAATCCGTGGCCTTCCACAAGCTCCAGCTGGTGGTGGTGGACGAGCAGCACCGCTTCGGCGTGAAGCAGCGGGAGGCCCTCAAGGAGAAGGGCGGTGACCCGCACTGGCTGGTCATGAGCGCCACGCCCATCCCGCGCTCCCTCGCCCTGGCGGTCTTCGGCGACCTGGACCAGAGCGTGCTGGACGAGCTACCGCCGGGCCGCCAGCCCATCACCACCAAGCTGCACCGCCCCGAGGCCGCGGAGCGGGCCTGGGAGCAGGTGCGCCGGGAGCTGGCCGAGGGCCGCCAGGCCTTCGTGGTGAGCCCGAGCATCGATCCTTCCGACGAAGGGAAGGTGCAGCTGCGCGACATCCAGGCCATGGAGGCCCTCCTGCGCGGCATCTTCCCCGACGAGCCCATCGAGGTCGTCCACGGACGCCTGAAGGCCGACGAGATGGCCGCCCGCATGGGGCGCTTCGTGTCGGGCGGGGCGCGGATCCTCCTGGCCACCACGGTGATCGAGGTGGGCGTGGACGTGCCCAACGCCACCGTGATGGTGGTGGACCACGCCGAGCGCTTCGGCCTCAGCCAGCTCCACCAGCTGCGGGGCCGCGTGGGCCGCGGCGCCCACCGCAGCCACTTCCACATGATCAGCGGCTCGGAGACCGAGCGCCTGCAGACCCTGGTGGAGACCCAGGACGGCTTCCGAATCGCCCAGAAGGATCTCGAACTGCGCGGTCCCGGCGAATTCTTCGGGGTGCGCCAGGCGGGACTGCCCCAGTTCCAGGTGGCGGACCTGGTGCGGGACCGCGCCCTCCTCCTGCGCTGCCGCGAGGCCGCCGACCGCGCCCTGGGCCAGGGCCTCAGCGACCGCCAGCTGGACTGGCTGCGCCGCGAGCAGGCCCGGCTGCGACTGGCCGACGTGAGCTGAAGGGTCAAACGGGCCTGTCAGCCATCTGAGCCGGGGATTCCCCCGGCCAGCGGTCTGTTGACAGAATCGTCGAAAAAGACCATGTTGAAAGTAATCCATCACTGTTTTTTACATGAGTCTTTGTCTCACCCAACCCGACTGTCGCCCGGCCGACGGTCCTAGCAGGAGTTGAACCATGACTCGACCTTCCAGCCTCTTCCTCGCGCTGGTCCTCGGGGGAGGTCTCGTCCTCTCCGCCGAGGCTCCCCGTTCCTATCTGATCCTCGCCAGGAGCCAAGGCGCCGGCAGCGCGGACCTGGACGACCTGGTGGCCACCGCGGGCGGGGCGGTCACCGGCCGCCTCCCGCAGATCGGCGTGGTGCTGGCAACCTCCGCCAGCCCCGATTTCCTGGCCCGCGTCAGCGCGGACGCCCGCGTACAGCAGGCGGCCGAGGATCTCGAGGTGCCTTGGATCCCCGATGAGCACGCCACCCTGGTCCAGGCCTCGGACCTCCAGGCCAACGGCCTCAACAGCGAACCCTACTGGGCCTACCAGTGGAACATCCGCCAGATCGGCGCGGACCAGACCGCCGCCGCCGGCGACCAGGGCTGGGGCGTGAAGCGGGCCCGGGTGGCGGTGCTCGATGCCGGCATCTGGAGCGGCCACCCCGACATCGGCCCCAATGTGAACCTGACCCTCGCCCGGTCCTTCGTCCCCACGGAGCCCGGCATCGAGCCGGTGGTGTACGGCTTCAACCACGGCACCCATGTGGCGGGCATCATCGCCGCCCCCATCAACAACCGCGGGATCCAGGGCGTGGCACCCATGGCCGAGATCGTGCCCGTCAAGGTGCTGCGCAGCGACACCGGCAGCGGCTCCTTCTCCTGGCTCATCGAGGGGATCCTCTACGCCTCGGGACCGGAGGTGCAGGCCGATGTCATCAACATGAGCCTGGGCGCCACCTTCGACCGCATCAACGCGGGGGGCGGCGGTTCCGGTCCCCTGATCGCGGCCCTCAACCGCGCGATCACCCACGCCACGGCCGCCGGGACCCTCTGCATCGCCTCGGCCGGCAACGAGGGCGTGAACCTCAACAGCCGCCTCTGGGCCATCCCGGCCCAGTCGGGGAACGGCATGGCCGTGGCCGCCACCGGGCCCTGCGGCGGGGCCGACTTCGACCGCGCCGCCTCCTACACCAACTACGGCCAGTCGGTCGTCAACGTGGCGGCCCCGGGCGGCGACTTCGCCTGCGACTACACCCCGGACATGATCCTCAGCCCGGGCGGCCGTTCGGCCACGGCCTGGCAGTACTTCTTCGCGGCCGGCACCTCCATGGCCGCGCCCCACGTCTCCGGTGTGGCCGCGCTGATCGTGGGGAAGTACGGCCGGATGTCCCCCGCCGAGCTGAAGCGGCGCATCGAGCAGAGCGCCGATGACATCCTCAAGCCCGGCGCCGACCCCTACTCGGGCAAGGGCCGCGTGAACGCACTGGAGGCCCTGCGCTGAGCCCCTGCGGACGGGGCGGGTCCCGGTGGATCCGCCCCGCGCCGGCTCCGGGATGGGTGCGCCGGTAGCCTCAGGCCGGCGGCCCTCCCGGGAGCAGGCGGGTCAGGAAGACGCTGTTCGGATCCTCGCGGTACCCGTCGAAGGGGGGGCAGGGTTCGAACCCGAAGCGCGCGTACAGGCGCCGTGCCGGTTCGAACCCGGCCTGGGCGCCCGTTTCCAGGCTGAGCCTCCGGTACCCCCGCCGCGCGGCCTCGGCCAGGAGGTGGGTGAGCATGGCCTGGGCCACCCCCTGGCGGAGATGCGCGCGGGCCGTCCGCATGGACTTGATCTCCCCATGGAACGGATCGAGTTCCTTCAGGGCGCCGCAACCCAGCAGTCCGGCGCCCGACCAGGCCGTCCAGAAACTCACGTCCGGCTGGCGGAGGCCGTCAAGGTCCAGGGCGTGAACGCTTCCCGGGGGCGAGAGCCGATGCATGCTCTGCAGGTGCTCCGCCAGCAAGGCCTGCACCTCGGGGGAGGAGAGATCGTCGCGCCGGATGTCCATCCCGGAAGGATGGCGCGGCCAGGTCGCCGGTGGAAGCTGCTGCGTGTTCCTTCCGCCCGATCAGGACGGGCCC
>JAJYBX010000327.1 GCA_021778785.1 Acidobacteriota bacterium | reverse complement strand
CAGGAGCGGGCCCATGTCGCTGACCGTGGTGCGGACCGGATGCCCCTGCTGGCCGTAGAGGTCCCAGAAGACCACCGGGAAGCCCGTGTATTCGAAGCCCTCCAGCTTCATCTGCGCCACGCGCTCCGCAACCTTGGGATGGTCCCCGCCGGCCTTGACGAGGCCCGGAAGGTCGCCCTTCACGTCGGCCATGAAGACCGGCACGCCGAGGGTGGAGAACCGCTCGGCCATGACACGCAGGGTCACGGTCTTGCCGGTGCCGGTGGCCCCGGCCACGAGGCCGTGGCGGTTGGCCATGCGGGGCAGCAGCACCAGGTCGGATGAACCGCGGGCGAGGAGCTGGGGCTGGGACATGGGGGCCTCGGAGGTGACGGGGATGAGTGTAGCGGACCTCAGGCGGGCCCCGCGGCCGTGGCCTCCTCCAGGGTGAAGGCGTTGGGCGCGGTGCGGGGGGCGCGGCGGATGCTGCAGGATTCGGCGGGGCAGCGGTCGCAGTAGAGGCGCCCGCAGGGATCCACGTGGGTATGCACCTCGCCTTCCACGCCGGCCTCGCGGAGGGCCCGCACGCCGAAGCCTTCGCAGAGATCGTGGGCCTGGCGGATGGAATAGAACTCGGGCACCACCAGGTGGACGTCCACGTGGGTGTAGCGCCCCGAGCGGAAGGTGCGCAGCTCGTGGACGGCAATGACGTCCCAGGTGCGCACCTGGTTCATGGCGGTGAGCACCTTGTCCACCACCTCAGGGTCCTCCGAGTCCAGGAGGGCCCGCGAGGACTCGGCCACCAGGCGGAAGCCCGTCCGGGCCAGGAGCAGGCCGACGACCATGGCCATGACCGGATCCATCCAGGCGATGCCCGTGAGCTTCACCACCACCAGGCCGGTGGCGATGCCCACCGTCGTCCAGAAGTCCGAGAGGATGTGGTGGCCATCCGCCTCGAGGGCCTTGGAGCGGGTCTTCCGTCCCTTGTGCAGGAGGTACCAGCCCAGGAGGCCATTGAGGACCCCTGCTGCAAGGTTCACGACCATACCCAGCCCCAGGTTCTTGAACTGGACTCCGAAAAGGAGGGCGTGGGTGGCCTCGATGAGGATGAAGGCGGCGGCCAGGGCGATGAGGCCCCCCTCGAAGGCCGCGCTGAAGTGCTCGATCTTGCCATGGCCGTAGGGGTGTTCCCGATCCGCGGGCTTGCCGGCGAAGACGATGGCGCCCATGGCGAAGAGGGCCGCCACCACGTTCACGATGCTCTCGATGGCGTCCGAGCGCAGGGCGACGGAGCCCGAGATCACGTAGGCGACGTATTTCAGCCCCAGCACCACCAGGCCGGTGACGATGGACAGCAGCGCGACGCGCACCCTGGATCTCTGCTCGGCGTGCTCCGTGGACATGGCGGCTCCTGCAGCCTTCCAGCGTATCAGTCGAGGCCCTCGAAGAGCCCGCGCTGCTGTCCGTTCCCGGGATCGGCCGGGAAGGGGAAGGCCGTGGCGGGGGCCCACGGCCGATCCGGATCGAAGGGGCCCGGCGGCGCCAGGTCCGGTGGCAGCCAGCGGACGGCTGGCGCGGGGTGGAGGCCGGCGAGCAGGGCGAGGGCCCCCGCCTCCGGGGGCACGGCGGGCACCCGGAGCAGGACGGCGGGGGGGTGGTCCAGGGTGTCGGTCCAGTCCGCCGGCTGGAGGGCCCGCCCCTCGATGGGGACGGGATCCCGGGGATCCGAGGAGAGGCCCGGGCTGAAGGTGCCGGGGGCCGGGGGCAGGGGCAGGCTGGCCCGCCAGGGCAGGCCCTCCCGCAGGGCCTGGCGTCCCAGGAGGGCGGCCGCCTGGATGTCCGAGGAGGCGCCCGCATGGAGGGGTGTGCGCAGGCGGTCCTGGAGCAGGGCCGCGAGGGCCCTGATCTGTCCGAAGGCCGCCTTCCAGGTGCCGCTGGCCCGCTGGAACTCCGCCCCGCCCGTGAGGGCCAGGCGCCAGCCCACGGACCGCCGCACGAAGGGAAGGTCCCCCCAGGCCCCGGCCGCGAGGCGCTGGGCCAGGCCCCGTTCGGCCGTGCCCTGGGCCTCGGCCATGGCCGCGGCGAGGGCCTCCCCCGAGCCGAGGGTTCCCAGGGCTCCGACGGGGACGATCACTTCGCCCCAGAGCCAGCCGGGGGGAACCTCCTCGCCACCGCCGGCGGGTCCCAGGTCCGGCAGGCACCAGGATCCGGAGGTGCGGGGCGCCCAGCCCAGGGTGCCCTGGCGCCAGCGCTCCCCAAGGGGGCCCGTGGGCGGCTCGGGGCCATGGAGCCAGGCGCGGAAGGCGCCGCCGGGCACCTGCAGGGCGGTGTCGGGGCCGAGGTGCAGGGTCAGCCCCGGGATGGCCGAGATGGCCTCCCACCAGCCCTGACGGGCCTCGGGCTGGAGGGCTTCCATCCAGGCCGGGGGATGGTCCCACACCAGGCCAAACCCCCCGGGAAGCAGGGCGGCCAGGCGCATGAGGCGGGCCAGGGCCCGACCCGGGGCCGCGTTCACCGAGGCGAGGCCCTCCTCCAGGAACCGGGAGCCGCACCAGCCGGCCCAGGGACCGTCCGGGGCGCTGCGGATCAGGAACCCGGGGCCTTCGTGGAGGATCACGGGGCCTCCGGGGCGAACATGGGGCGGCCCGCCCCGCCGGGGACCCAGGCCCGGTCCCAGCGATTCCTCAGGCGGCGGGCCGATTCGAGGGCGGCGGCCTGCGGGTCCAGGCCCCGCAGGCGCAGGCCCAGCCAGGTGGCGGCCAGGGTGCAGCCGGTCCCGCGCCGGGCGCCGGGCAGGCGGGGGGAGGCCTCCAGGGCCTCGATGCCGCCCGCGGTGATCCAGAGATCCTGGACCCGGTCCCCCCCTGCATGGCCGCCCTTGAGCCACACGGCGGCGGCTCCGGCCTCCAGCCAGGGCCGGGCCAGGAGGCTGGGCTCCGCGGCGTGGATCGCCTCGGGGGGAAGGCCGGCGAAGGCGGCGGCCTCGCCCCGGTTGGGGCTCACCACCCATCCCCCCATGGGGAGGAGGGCCGAGGCCATGCACCGGAGGTCCTCCCCGTCATGGAGCCCCACGCCAGCCGACGGGGCCAGGATGGGGTCCCAGATGCGCACCGGCGGGGCGAGATGGCCCAGGACGGCGCAGAGGCGGCGGAAGGGGGCGGGCTCCAGGGCGCAGAGGCCGACCTTCACCCCCCAGCGGCCGGCCAGGTGGGGGGCCAGGTTCTCCAGGCGCAGGACGGGATCCATGGAGGGCGGCTCGATGCGGCTGCAGCCGAGGCCGTTCTGCAGCGTCTCCGCCAGGCTCACCGCCATGGGGTGGCAGCCCAGGGCCGCCACGGTGAGCGCA
>JAJYBX010000326.1 GCA_021778785.1 Acidobacteriota bacterium | reverse complement strand
CGCCCCGGCTGGCGACGGTGCGGTAGGCGAGGGCCTGGGCCTGGTAGAAGTTCCGGCGGCGGGCGATGTCGCACTCGCGGGGGTCCTGGGCCCAGAGGTTGAAGCGGGCCTTGACCTCTTCGGCCCATTCGACGGCCTGGTCCTGGGTCCACCCGAGCTGGCGCTGCAGGGGAAGGGGCTGGACGCTGAGGCCGGTGCCCACGACGCTGAGCACCTGCTCAGCAATGGCGCCCCCGGCGAGGGCGTCGTTGCGCTCGAGGTCGGTGGCGCGGCTCAGGAGGTAGGCGCGATCCCAGCGCTGCTCGTCATCGGGCGAGGCGGTGAGGGGGTTCCAGTTCCGGGCCTCGGGCAGATCGCGCCGGGCGCCGGTCCACTGCTGGCCACCCACGAGGGCCATGGTGGCGCGGGCCTGCATGCGCCGGAGCCCCCAGCCGGGCATCACCCGCGTGATGGCCCGATCGAGCCGGGTGGGCTTCATCCCTTCACGGATCTGGGCCAGGATGTCGTTGTTCACCGGGGCACCCCGGTGTAGAGGCGGCTGCTGCCGCTGGCCTGATCCTGCAGGTTGGCGACCTGGGCCTGGAGGCTGCGGATCTCGGCCCGGATGACATCCAGATCTGCGAAACGGAACTTCCGGCCCGCTACGGCGCCTTCCTGTTGGCCGCCCAGAATGGCGGCTTCGGCCTGGACGTAGAGGGCCAGGCGGGCTTGCGCCGTTTCGAGGTCAGTTGCCATGGCCCCAGGATCGGGACCATGGGCGGATCACATTGGAACCTTTGGCGGAACAATCTTCAGCGCCAGGCCCCCTTGCTGCGGATCCGGCGGCCGGAGGAGGCCTCGTAGGAGACTTTATCCAGGGCCTGGGATGCCTGCTGGGCCAGGGCTTCGAGGTGCTGGCGGCCGTCGGGGCCGCCGAGGTGGGGGGCGAGGATCTTGGTGATGGCCCACCAGGCGGACATGGCGTAGGACCAGAGATCGAGGGCTTCGTTCCGGGCCCGGGTCTGGACCCACTTGAAGGTGGTCTTCCGGGTCTTGTTGTCGGTGACGGGCATGCGCTTCTCGGAGCCGAGCTGCTCATGGTACTCGTGGCTGGTCCAGGCCGGGATGTGGATGGACTTGGGGGCGTTGGGATCGAGGGCCATGCGGCTGAAGAAGACGCGCTTGGTGTCGTCGGTGCTGGTGAGGAAGACGCGGACGGTGTTCTTCTTGCTGCTGGATTCCTCGCACCAGCCCTTGGAGGCGAGGGAATCGACGCCCATCTGGGGGAAGATCCAGCGCTCGGCGCGGGGGGCGCAGAAGGCGAAGACGGCATCACGGGTGTTGCCGTCCCGGGCATCGATGAAGACGACGTGGGCCTGCATCTGGGCGCCGTTCTGGTGCCGCCAACCGAGGAGGAGCCAGGAATCGAGGTCATCCCAGACGTTTTGCTCCTGGGGGTTGCCGGGAAATACCTGGAAATCGACGAGGAAGGCCCGCTCGTCGGGCATGAAGCCGACGGCCTGGGCTTCGAGGCGGCCCTGGGCGGCGGTCTGGACATCCACCTGGACGGCGAGGATGGCGACGCCATCGGGCACGACGGCCCTGGGGCGGTCGTCCTGCTCGGACCGGCGGCGGGTTTCGTCGGGATCCACGGATTCACCGGGGGCGCTGTAGGTCTCGGCGAGGTTCAGGTTGATGAAGGCCTTGAGCTCGAGCTGGTCGCCCTGGGCATCGACCCACTCCTGGGCCAGCTTGGCCCAGTGGCCGAGGAACATGGCGTAGAGGCCGTTGGCATGGTAGCCCTTCACGGCTGTGACGCCTGGGCGCCGGTGGTGCCAGTGCCCGGCCTCCATCATGGGAACCTTCCACCGCTCTTCGATCTTGTGGCCGCATCGGATGCAGCGCCAGTACACGCTATCCGGGAGCACCTGGTTGTCCTTGTCCTTCTCGTACCGGAGGAGGTAGTCGGTGGGGTTGGTGGGGTTACGCCAGAGAAAGGGCTCCATGGCGTTGCAGTTCGGGCAGGGGTTCAGGTAGATGCCCTGGGAGCTGCGGTTGTAGGCCTTCTCGATGCGGGAGACGCCGGAGGGCATACCGGGGGTGCTGCCGATGAGGAGGTGGGCATCGTAGAACTCGTCCATGCGGCGGCGGATGATCTTGTCGGGGTCGCCTTCATCGGATACGTCGTTCTTGTAGCCGTCGGCCTCGTCCTCGATGGCGAACCGGCCGCGGATGGAGCGCATCTCGCGCGGGTTGCCGGCGCTGAGCACGGAGAAGGCCCCACCGTTCGTGAAGCGCTTGAACCGGGTGGTGCTGCCCGAGCCCTTGGAGGTGCTGACGCGGAGGATCCGGGCCAGTTCAGGGGTGGAGTCGATCATCTCCTCCAAGCGGTCCTTGCAATATTGCTCGGCGGTGTCCCGGCTGGGCTGCAGCATGAGCATGGCCATGGCGTGCACGGCGATGCCCCAGCCCAGGGTGTTGTTGCAGATCTCTGACCACCCGAGGCGGGTGGCTTTCATGAAGACCACTTCGCGCACGTCCGGGTCGCAGCAGCTGGCCTGGATCTCCCGCTGGATGGGATCGGCCACCCACTGGCCGGGCCGGCCGGAAGCAGAGGGCAGAATGCGATGGGCGTGGGCCCATTCTTCGATGGTGATCTCCGGAGGGGGCGCCCACAGGCGGCGGAGGCGGCCCTGGGCGGCCTCGAGTTCGAGGAGGGCGGAGGGGTGGGAGGTGATCATGCGCTGACCTCGTCCTCGACCAGGGCCCGGAGCGAACGCTTGATCTCGGCCCCGCACTTGGCGGCAGCATCCGCTCCGATGATGGGCCGGAGGCGGGCCTCGATGGCGAGCAGTTCGTGGCGGGCCGGGTTGATGAGGGCGGTCATGGCCTGCTCGTAGTCAGCCACGGTGAGGATCTGCTTGCGCTTCTCGGCCAGTTCGAGCTCGGCGATCTCGGCCTTAGCGGTGTCGTAGCGCTCGCGGCCGGTGACCTGGCCGTCGGAACGGATGGTCCCGGCGGAAAGCTTCTCCTGCAAGAACTTCACGTACCAACGGAGGCAGGCCGTCTCGTCGTAGTCACCCCTGGCGACCTTCGGGAAACCGGGCTCTTTCGCAAGCTGCTGGACCCTCCGAGGGGTGAGCCCGAAACTGTCTGCAATTCTCTGAATTCCCGCCATGTTGCGCCCGTTCTCCTGGTGCTGCCTGCTCTATAACCCGGACTGTTTATACTGCTGTTGCGTTATGCGGATACTGCTGTTCGATGGGCAAAGCGAAATGGGGTCCCGAAGGCCTACGCACCCCTGTGGTCGGGGTCCGAATTACCCGCGAGGCATACCCCCCCCGGAAGGACCCGCGGGT
>JAJYBX010000325.1 GCA_021778785.1 Acidobacteriota bacterium | reverse complement strand
GATAGCGTAGAAGTCCCCCCGGAGCCAGGCATGAGCGAGACTCCCGCTCCCTTCGAACCCATCCCCCTGGCGGCCCCCCCCGCCCCGCCGGCACCTCCCGCGCCGCCGATCTGGGAACCGCCGCCCATGGTGACGCCGGCGCCCTCCCTCCGGCCCGTGCCCTTCGAGGACCTGGAGGCCATGCCCGGCTTCTGGGAGCGCGTGGGGGCCATGTTCCGGCTGGTGTTCACCCAGCCCTTCGAGCTCTTCGACCGCGTGCCCGTCACCGAGGGGATGGGCGCGCCGTGGCGCTTCCTGCTCCTGCTCTCCGTGCCCATCTTCCTCATCATGGCCGCCGTGTTCTCCTTCCTGGGCATGGGCGCTTCGATCGCGGCCATGGAGGCCCAGAGGGGCGCGGAGGGCCACACCCTCGCCGCCCTCATGCCCGTGATCTTCGGCGTGATCCTGCTCCTGATGCCCCTCTTCAGCTTCCTCGGCATGGTCATCGGCGGGGCCGTCAACCACGTCTGCCTCTGGATGTGGGGCGGCCTGAAGCCCGGCGTGGGCGCGGACCAGAGCATCCGGGCCTACGGCTACGCCTCGGCCTTCCTGCAGATCGGGGGCCTGATCCCCTACCTCGGGATCCTGGTCCAGCTGGCCGGCATCGTCGTCATCGGCATGGGCCTGGCGCGCATGCACAAGACCGACACCTGGCGCGGCGTCTGCGCGGCCCTGACGCCCCTGGTGCTCGTCTGCTGCTGCGGCGGGATCCTCGTCGCCATGCTCGTCCCGGCGATGATCGCCGCCGGGCATCACTGACCGGAGAGCCAGCCTTCCACCTCGGCCCGCACCCTGGCCGGCGCCAGCCGGCGGTGGACGGCGCCCGCCGCCAGCGCCGCCGGGGCATCCCAGGTCTCGAAATCCCGGAAGAGCCGGTCCGCCCCCGCGGCGCCCAGCAGCTCCGGCAGGCGCACCGTGCCGCCGAAGCCGGTGAGGATGCCGTGCTTCGCCGCCGGATGGGCCAGGCGGAGCCCGCCCCGGCCGTCGGGCCCCGCGTCCACGGCCCAGCGCTCCTGGCCGTGGAGGGCCAGGTCGCAGCCGCCCCCCATGGCCACGCCGGAGATCACCGTGAGGGTGCGCCAGCCGGGCCAGAGCAGGTGGCCCATCACCCGCTGGCCGCGGCGGGCGAAGGGCCCGGCGGCCACCGGATCCAGGGCGCCCACCTCGTGCAGGTCCGCCCCGGCGGAGAAGTGCCGCCCGTGGCCCGCCATCCAGCCGGCGCCGCTCAGCGCCACGCGGCGGATCCCCGCCCAGCGCAACTCGATGAACAGCCGGTCCAGGGCCACCAGCAGGTCGCCGTGGAGGCGGTTCAGGCCATCGCCAGAACGCAGGCCGATCCAGGCCCAATCCGCGCCGCGCACCAGGTCGAGGGAAGTCCGGCCCTCGTACCAGGGGACGGGCGTCACGGTTCCAGCCCCAGCCGGGTGAAAGCCACCGCCAGGGGTTCGGTGTCCGGATCCCATTCGGGAGCGTCCGGCAGCTGGTGGCGGAACCAGGTGACCTGTCGCTTGGCATAGGCCTGGGTCTCCTTCACCACCTCGGCCTGGAGGGTCCCGGCGGGCCCCCCCGCCATCCAGGCGGCGTAGCCGAGGGGCCGGAGGGCCTCCAGGTCGGCGCGGTGGCCCTCCGCCAGGAGGCGCGCCACCTCCGCGCGCCAGCCGGCGGCCACCTGGGCGGCCACCCGGGCCTTCACCCGCGCCTTGCGGGCCTCGCGGCCGGGCGAGACCACCAGCACCCGCCAGCCCTCCGGAATGCCCGGCGTAGTTCCCGTGAGGAGGGCCGAGGGGCGCTGCCCCGTGGCCAGGTGCAGGGCCAGGGCCCGCTGCACCCGGGCGCCGTCGTTGGGATGCAGGTCCGCGGCCCGGGCAGGGTCCACCGCCGCCAGGAACCGGTGCAGGGCCGGCACGCCCAGGACCGCCGACCAGCCCCGCACCCGCGCCACGAGTTCCGCAGGCACCGGGGGCAGCTCACTGAGCTGGTTCCAGATCCCTCGCAGGTAGAGCCCCGACCCCGTGACCAGGACGGCTTCACGACATTCCGCGAGCCAGGCGCGGACCTGGGTTCCGAACTCGGCCGGGTTGGGACGGGCCGAGAGCGGCAGCACCCCGTAGCCCAGGTGGGGCACGCCGCCCTGCTCGGCCGGATCGGGCTGTCCGGTGCCGATGGGCAGGCCCGCCAGGGCCTGGAAGGGGTCGCCGTTGACCACGGTCCCCCCCACCTTGCGGGCCACCGCCACCGCCAGGGCGGACTTGCCGGAGGCCGTGGGACCAAGGAGCGCAATGGGCATGGATCCAAGCTATCAGCCTCGGCCACGGGATGGCGGGCATGGGAGGGAACCTGGGGCCGGGGTGGGGCCATTCAAGGGTCATGCGTCCCCTGTCCCTCCTCTGCCTGCTCTGCCTCGGCCTGGCCCTCCAGGCCCACACGGCCCCGGACCTTCCCGAGCCCGGGCGGGACGAGGCCTTCCTGGCCCGGGTGATGGCGTCCCCGGCCGAAGGGCAGGCCCGGCCCTGGCACACCTTCCGGGAGCCCGCCGAGGGGGCCTCGGCGGTGGTGGAGGTGGTGGGCGAACTCACTGCCGAGGAACTCCGGCAGGTGAAGTTCAACGACTTCCTGGCCTGGTTCCGGGAGGACCTCCGCAGGTTCATGCGCGACCACGCGGGCGTGGAGATGGCGGCCGGCGCGCCCATTCCGCCCGCCGGACCCGGTCCCCGCCTGGTGCCCCTCGCCCGGGTGGGATTCTAGGTTCTAGCGGCCCCGCTCCAGCAGCTTCGGCAGGATCAGCGCGGCCTGGTCCCGGGCCAGGAGGGCGGCCTCCAGGGCATGCCGGGCGGC
Source organism: Acidobacteriota bacterium (assembly GCA_021778785.1). Lineage (GTDB taxonomy): Bacteria > Acidobacteriota > Holophagae > Holophagales > Holophagaceae > Geothrix. Next base: position 474 of record JAJYBX010000325.1, on the reverse strand, counting down.
CTCCTCGGGGGACTGACGGGGCGTGAGCAGGGCCTCCAGCTGGCCCCGCAGGCGGAGCGTCTCCCCCCCCGGATCCGGCAGGTGGCGGCCCGCGGCGGCCTCGAAGGTGACCATGAAGCACTGGATGGCGTCGCAGGCGGCGGTGACGATGGCGGCGCTGTTCCGGTGGTCCAGTTCCAGGGCCAGGGCGGCGGCCAGGAGGCGGAGGCCATCCTCGAACTTGGCTTGGGGGGAGCCGCTGGGGCCGGAACCGGACATGCCTCCAGCTAACCACGGGACTCAACCCCGGGTCCCCCTTCCGCGTAGGCCCTCCATCGCCGGAGCCCCCATGCGTCCCAGCCTCCCCCTCGCCCTGGCCCTGCTGGGGCCCCTGCTCCATGCCGACGGGCTCACAGATCTCAAGGCCGCCCTCAAGGCCCTCCCCGCCCCCGCGAAGGTCCACGTGAGGATCGAGGAGGACGGCCGGGAGCTCGA
>JAJYBX010000324.1 GCA_021778785.1 Acidobacteriota bacterium | reverse complement strand
GCTGGCGGCCATCGAGCGGGTGGAGATCGTCTACGGGCCTGCCTCCTCGGTGTACGGCGCCAACGCCTTCATGGGGGTCATCAACCTCATCACGCGGAAGGCCCCGGCCGGGGATGGGGCCGTCGTGCGCGGCAGCCTCACCGCCGGCAGCTTCGGCGCCCGCATCGTCGATGCCCAGGCCGCGGCGCGCTGGGGGCGGGCCACCCTGACCCTCGCCGTCCGGGGGGACGACGGGCACCTGGACACCGCCTCCGCGGACCGGTACGAGTTCACGAAGGCCCGCTACTTCAACGATCCCCACATCTGGGGGGGCTTCCAGGGCCGGCCGGACTCCGAGCACCGGAACCGGGCCGTGGACCTCCGGCTGGGCTTCGGGCGGACCGAGTTCGGCTTCCAGAGCCTCCTCATCCGCTCGGGGTACGGCACCACGTACCCCGGGGACCAGTCCCAGAGCCTGGGTACCTGGGCCCGCCCCGACACGGCCTTCTTCCTGCGCCACTCGGAGGACTGGACGCCCGCCATCAAGGCCACCTCCCTGGCCCGCTACCGCCGCAGCGACCTGGCCAACGACAGCTACGACGTGGAGTCCGCCTACGCCCAGACCGGGCTGCCCTCCGCCCCCGGCTGGCGGCTCACCAGCTACCAGAGCCTCAACAGCAGCCTCTCCTTCGCCCAGGATGTCGAGATCCAGGCGAAGGACTGGCTGGCCCTGAACCTGGGGCTGAGCTACGAATCCAGGACCCTCCAGAAGGCCTACCTCTACGGGGCCGACACCACGCGGCAGGACCCGCCGGCCGGCAGCCTCTCGGACCCCAACCACTTCAGCGTGGAGAACCGGGGGATCTACGCCCAGGCCCGGGTCCGCCTCAGCCCCGCCCACCAGCTGAACCTCGGCCTCCGGTCGGACCACAACGGGATCTACGGCGGCGCCACCACCCTGCGGGGCGGGTACGTGGGCACCTTCGGGGCCTGGGGCCTGAAGGCCCTCTACGGCCAGGCCTACCAGGAGCCCACCGCCCGGCAGCTCTTCGGGGCCACCATCGGCACCGGGGCCAACCCCGACCTGGCCCCCGAGCGTTCCCACACCGCCGAGCTGAGCCTCGCCTACACGGACCCGGTCTATGCCCTGAGCCTGGACGCCTACCAGGTGCGGAACACCGGGAAGATCCAGCTGGTCAACGGCCTCGTCGCCAATTCGGGCGACCAGGACGTGACCGGCGTGGATCTGGGCTTCCAGTGGCTCCTGCCGGTCTTCTCCGTCCGCCAGTGGAAGCTGTGGGGCTGGTACAGCCGCATCCTCCACGCGGAGGATCGGGACCTCCCGGGCGGCCCCTCCTCCGTCCGCAGCGGGGACCTGGCCGACCACAAGGTCTACCTGGGCACCACCGTGACCTGGAATGCCCGGTTCAGCGGGTCCCTCCTGGCCCGCTACGAGGGGCGGCGGCCCACGGTGTCCAGCAACCCCGTGGGATCGGTGCCGGGGTACGCCACCGTGGACCTGGCCCTCCAGGCCCGGGACCTGCCGGCCCGGGGGATCGGCCTGGCCCTCCGGATGGCGAACCTCCTGGACCGGGCCTACGACCACCCCGGACTCCGGGACGCGGGGGCCGGCACGGCCCCGGGCACCTGGGACGGCACGGCCTACACGGGGAGCCGGAGCTACTACAACTCGCTGCTCCCCCAGCCCGGACGGTCCATCCAGCTGAGCCTGACCGTCGCCTTCTGAGGGTGTACCAAGATTTAACCTTGACCCTCAAGGGATTTCCCGCGATTCTGATGGGCCTTGCCCTGGCTGCGGGCACCCAAGCGCCTCCGACCGAGTGCCGCCCGCACGCCCCAACCGAAGAGGTTTCCATGTTCGCAATCATCCAGACCGGCGGGAAGCAGTACCGCGTCGCCGAGGGCGACATCCTGCGCGTGGAGCTCCTGGAGAAGGAGCCCAAGCAGGCCGTCACCTTCGAGCAGGTCCTGCTCATCGACAACGATGGGGACCTGAAGGTGGGCCAGCCCACCGTGAAGGGCGCCAAGGTGGAGGCCGAGGTCATCACCCACGACCGCTCCAAGAAGGTGATCATCTTCAAGAAGAAGCGCACCACCACCTACCAGCGCACCCAGGGCCACCGCCAGGGCTACACGGAAGTCCGCATCAAGGCCATCAAGGCCTAGCATTTCCGTGCAGCGGAAATGCTAGCGACGACAGACCTTCCATCCCATTCGACATCCAAGCTGAAGAGGTAGTTCCATGGCTCACAAGAAAGGCGTCGGTTCCAGCCGCAACGGTCGCGATTCCCACTCCCAGCGCCTGGGTGTGAAGGAATTCGGCGGCGAGCTCGTCACGGGCGGCTCCATCCTCGTCCGCCAGCGCGGCACCAAGTTCAAGGCCGGCGTGAACGTCGGCATGGGCAAGGACCACACCCTGTTCGCCCTGATGGACGGCAAGGTGCGCTTCCAGGACAAGGGCCAGCACGGCCGCTTCATCCACATCGATCCCATCGAGGGATAGGCCTTCCCGGCGTGAAACGCCTCCACGAAGGACGCGAAGGAACGGCGAAGGGCGCGAACGATCGCTTCGTGCTCTTTTGCTTCCCTTCGTGCCCTTCGTGGTGATCTTTTAGGGCCCTCAAACCATGTTCCTTGACCACGTCCAGCTCCGCATCGCCGCCGGCCACGGGGGCTCCGGTGCCATGAGCTTCCGCCGCGAGAAGTTCGCCCCCGAGGGCGGACCCGATGGCGGCGACGGCGGCAAGGGCGGTTCCGTGTTCCTGCGGGCCAACCGCTCGCTCAACACCCTGAACCCGTACCGCAACCAGCGGGACTTCGCCGCCGGGCGGGGCCGCCAGGGCGAGGGCTGCATGCGCCACGGCAAGGACGGCCTCGATGTCGTCCTCGACGTGCCCCTGGGCACCGTCGCCCGCGATTCGGAGACCGGTGAGACCCTGGCCGAACTCATGGCCGAGGGCGAGACCGTCTGCGTGGCCCGCGGCGGCCGCGGCGGCCTGGGCAACACCCACTTCAAGAGCTCCACCAATCGCACCCCGCGCCACCACCAGCCCGGCGAGGAGGGCGAGGAACGCACCCTCGACCTGGAGCTGAAGCTCATCGCGGACGTGGGCCTGGCGGGCTTCCCCAACGCCGGCAAGAGCACCCTGGTGAGCCGCCTGAGCGCGGCCCGCCCCAAGATCGCGGGCTACCCCTTCACAACCCTGGAACCCCAGCTCGGCGTGGTGAGCCTGGACCACTTCGGGGGCGACCTCCTGGACAGCTGGGTCATCGCCGACATCCCGGGCCTCATCGAGGGCGCCGCCCACGGGGCGGGCCTCGGCATCCAGTTCCTGCGCCACGTGGAGCGCACGCGGATG
>JAJYBX010000323.1 GCA_021778785.1 Acidobacteriota bacterium | reverse complement strand
TTCCTCCGTGGCCCGCGCAGCCACCGCGCCCACCAGCCGGTAGGGCGGCCAGAAGCAGAGGGCGGCGGGCAGCAGGAGGAGGCCCAGGGCGAGTCGGAGGGCCGCCCGGGGCAGCCAGTGGCGGACCTCCGCCCAGGGATAGGGATGGCCCACCTGATCCGGCCGGACGCCCCTGTCGCGGAGCCAGTCGCGGGCGGCCCGGACCTCGGCCTGGAGGTCCACCCGCTCGTCGGGCGCCATGGCTTCGAGCCGCGGCAGGAGGACCTTCACCCGGATCCGGAGGGCCTCCAGATCCGCCCGGCTGCCCGGCGCCTCCGCCAGCAGCCAGGCCACCTCCTGGGCCAGGGCCAGGGCGCCGGCCTCGGGCCCGTGGAGGGTCAGCGGCAGGAGCGCAGCCCGGATCCGCGCCGTGAGTTCCAGGACGGCCTCCGGATCGGTGCCCTTCGGCCTCAGATCCTCCCAGGGGATCTCGGGCCCGGTCCGCAGCAGGGCCCCGTGCCGGAAGAGGGCCCGGTCGCCGTAGACCAGCCCGGCAGGCACCATCCGGGGTGGGACGGGGCTGGACAAGGCGATGCGCGCCGCGCCGGTCTTGAGGGGCGCCAGGTCGGCCCCGGTGTGGCTGATCCCCTCCGGAAAGAGGGCCACGGATCCGCCCCCTGCCAGGACCTGGTGCACCCGCCGGAAGCTCTCGGCGATGGACTCGGGCGAGGCGCCACCATCCTTGGGCCGGGTCACGGGAATGGCCCTGAACAGCGCGAGGAAGGGGCGCAGGGGCGGGATGCGCCAGAGGGTCGCCTTCGCCAGCCACCCGGGGGACGGTTCCAGGAGGGCCTCCACTGCGAGAGGATCCAGGAGGCCGTTGGGATGGTTGAGGAGGAGGAGGGTCGGTCCGGGCGGAACCGCGGGGCCCTCCAGGCGCAGGGACCGGAACCAGAGGCCGGCGAGGAGCCGGGCCAGGGGCCTTGCCGCGCCACCTCGGCCGACCACCTCAGGCCCCGGCGGGGCGCCCTCGGCGGGCCCACCAGAGGGCCACGCCGCTGAGCAGGATGGCCGGGATCACCAGCCCCATGCCCCGGGCGAGGGCGTCCCCGCCGGAGGCCCCCAGGGCATGGAGCGCGTCCGCCCGCTGGCCCACCAGCTCGGGACTGATGGCGTCCCCCAGCAGGTGGATGAGGAGCACGTTCACGGCCACGCCCGTGGCCCGGACACTGGCGGGAAGGCAGCTCACGGTGAGCGCATTCACGGGGCTGGTGTTCACGAAGAGCAGGAACATGGCCACGAAGAAGAGGGCGTAGGTCACCTGGAGCCGGCCGGTGGCCAGGGCCCAGGCCACGACCGGCGCCGCGGCCACCAGGGTGAGGCCCGAGACGGCCACGCCCGCATCGGGCCAGCGGCGCTGCCAGCGATCCGTCAGCCAGCCGCCCAGGAAGGTGCCGAGGATGCCCGTCACCACCGCCAGGGCCCCGAAGACCACGCCCGCCCGGGCCGTGGAGACCGCGAAACGCCGCTGCAGCAGCGTGGGTCCCCAGGTGCTCAGCCCGCCCATGGCGAAGGTGTAGGCCACGTAGCTGGCCGTGCAGGCCAGCCAGATCCGGTTGAGGAAGACATGCCGCAGGCGCTTCAGGTACGGCAGCGCGGCGTCCGCATCCGGGGCGGCATCCATGGCCCCGCGCTCCGGATCGGACTGGAAGGCCATCCAGAGGGCCAGGAGCAGGCCGGGAAGGCCCGCCACCAGGAAGGAGGCCCGCCAGCCCCAGGCGCCCGCCACCAGGCCGCCCAGGCCGTAGCCGAAGGCGGAACCCACGGGGATGGCCAGGTAGAACCAGGTGAAGGTGCGGGCGCGATCGGCTTCGGGAAAGCCGTCCGCCAGCATGGCGGGTCCCAGGCTGGCATAGGCCGCCTCACCCACGCCCACCAGGGACCGGGTCACCAGCAGGGCCGGGTAGGAGTGGACGAAGGCCGCCCCGAGGGTGGCCAGGCTCCACAGGGCCACGCCCCCGGCCACGAGGCGGGGGCGGTGTAAGCGGTCCGCCAGGTAGCCGAAGACCGGGGCGGCGCACATGTATACCGCGATGAAGACGAAGGTCAGGCGGCCCAGCTGGGCGTCGGACAGACGCAGCTCCCGCCCGAGGGGCTCCAGGATGGCCGCCACCACGTAGCGGTCCAGGTAGTTCACCAGGTTGATCCCGGTGAGCAGGAGCAGCAGCCTGCGGGCGGGGCTCATGGGCACGGGCGCCGGGGCGCCGGGCCTACTTCTTCTTGGGGGCGGGGGCCGGCTTGGCGGCAGGGGCCGCGGCAACCGGCGCGGCGTCGAGGCGCTTGGCCACCTCGTCGGTGAAGGCCTTCAGCCACGTGGGATCAGCCCAGGAGAGCACCGAGACGGCCTGGTCGGAGAAGATCACCTGGAGGTGCTGCTCCTTGGCCAGCTGCTCGACGATGGGCTTGGCCATGAGGGTGATGTGGTCGCCCACCTTCTTCTCGACCTTCTGATACTCCTGCTGGCTGTCCTCCTGCATCTTCTTGGCGTCGAACTCCAGATCGCGGTACTTCTTCTGGAGCTCCTCGCGCTTGGCGGGATCGATGCTGGGGGAGTTGATCTGCTGCTGCAGGCTCTGCAGTTCGGCGCCCTTGGCCTGGAGCTTGTCCTGGAGGTTCTTCCCGGTGATCTCCAGCTCGGAGAACACGGCCGCGGCCTTCTTCGACGAGCGGACCAGCTGGTTGATGCTGAAGAAGGCGAAGCGGGGGGCCGGGGTCTCCTGGGCCGCGAGGGGCAGGCAGAGGGCGGCGGCCACGAGGGGGGCGATCAGACGGCGCATGGGATGACTCCGGGGGGAAAAGGCCATTCTAGCGCGGGGCGGTTCCCCCCGCAGCCGGGAAGCGGTCGGCTCAGAAGGTGGTGCCGATGGAGAACTGGAAGTCGTTCCGTCCCTCGGTGTCGAAGGGATAGGGGTTCAGCTTGCGGGACCAGATCAGGCGCAGGGGCGCCGGGCTGATGGGCAGGAAGAACCGGAACTCCAGACCCGCGGAACGGACCAGGGTCGGGTTGGTGTAGGTCAGGTAGTTGCCGGTGAAGGCATTGCGGTAGGAGATCGTGTCGTGGCTGAACAGCTTGGTGCCCGGCGCCCAGGCGTTGCCGAGGTCGTAGAAGGCCACCAGGCGGAACTGCTCGGCGATCTTGAACTGGTATTCGAAGTTCGCGATGAACTGCTTGTTGCCGCCCACGAACACGGGGTTGCCGACATTGTCGAGGAGGATGGAACCCACCTGGCCGTAGCGGTAGCCGCGGATGCTGTTCTCGCCGCCGGGCCGGTACATGTTGTAGATCGGCAGATCCTCCACGCCCAGGTTCTGGAGGTATCCG
>JAJYBX010000322.1 GCA_021778785.1 Acidobacteriota bacterium | reverse complement strand
CCAGGAACGCCTTCAGCGTCTTGGAGTAGCGCGGGTGGCGAATTTTGCGCAGGGCCTTGGACTCGATCTGGCGGATGCGTTCGCGGGTGACGGCGAACTCGCTGCCGACCTCCTCCAGCGTGTGCTCGGAACCGTCGTCGCCCACGCCGAAGCGCATGCGGAGCACCTTCTCCTCCCGCTCGCTGAGGGTGTTGAGCACGTTCCTGACGGTCTCCTTGAGGCGCTGCTGGACCACCTGCTCCACGGGGGAGACGACGGTCTTGTCCTCGATGAAATCCCCCAGGTGGGAATCCTCCTCCTCGCCGATGGGCGTCTCGAGGGAGATGGGCTCCTGGGCGATCTTCATCACCTTGCGGACCTTGCCCACGGGCATGTCCATGGCATGGGCGATCTCCTCGGAGGAGGGTTCGCGGCCCAGCTTCTGGACCAGCTCGCGCTGGGTGCGGATGAGCTTGTTGATGGTCTCGATCATGTGCACCGGGATGCGGATGGTGCGGGCCTGGTCCGCGATGGCGCGGGTGATGGCCTGCCGGATCCACCAGGTGGCGTAGGTGGAGAACTTGAAACCGCGGCTGTATTCGAACTTGTCCACGGCCTTCATGAGCCCGATGTTGCCCTCCTGGATCAGGTCCAGGAACTGCAGGCCGCGGTTGGTGTAGCGCTTGGCGATGGACACCACGAGACGCAGGTTGGCCTCGATCAGCTCGGCCTTGGCGGCGCGGCTGATGCTCTCCGCGGCTTTGAGCCCGTTGAAGTCCCTGTGGAAGACCTCGCTGGTGGTCTCGTACTTGATGAAGAACTCCTCGAGGGTCTTCTCGATGTGCTCCAGCTCCTGCTTGTAGCGGTCCTTGAGCTTGGCGAAGGCGGGGTTCTTCAAACGGTCCCGCAGCTCGCGGCACTTCCGCTCGCCGGCCATGACCTGGCTGTGCTGGTGGGTGATCCGGTCGATGAGGCGGGTGACGGCCAGGCTGTTGAGGCCCAGCTTGCGGATCTGCCGGGAGAGCCGGGCCCGGGCCTGGAGGATCTCCCGGTCCAGCTTGCGCTTCTTGGGCAGGGTCTTGGTGCCGGCATCCACCTGGCGCTTGATGTCCAGCAGCTCCTGGAGGGCCTGGTCGTACACCAGCAGCTTCTCGAACTGGTGGTGCACGTGCTGGGTGGCCGAGGTGCTCTCGGCATCCTCGTCCTCGTCCACCTCGTCGGAGAGGCCCACGACCTCGCGGATCTTGCCGGGATTCTCCTTGAGCATCCGGCCGATGTCGATGAGCAGGCTGGCGGCCAGGCGGCTCCGGGAGAGGGCCCGCATCACGCTGCGAACCCCGGTTTCAATGCGCTTGGCGATCTCGACCTCGTCCTCGCGCTTGAGGAGGGGGACGGTGCCCATCTCCTTGAGGTACATGCGGACGGGATCGTTGAACTTGTCGCTGTCGGGGCTGTCGATCTCGATTTCGAGATCCTTGTCCGACTTGGCGGTCGGCTCCACCGTCACGAACTCCGGTTCGATGGCCTCGCGGGCGAGGATCGCCTCCTCCTCCGTGGCGCCGACGCCCACGCCCAGACGGGCGCAGAGCCCGATGACCTGCTCGAGGTCGTTGGGGCTGGAGGCGGAGGGTGGGAGGAAATCGTTGAGCTGGTCGACCAGCAGGTATCCGTGTTTCCTTCCGAGGGAGATGAGAGCTTTGGTCAGATCGTAGTAGTCTTCGCGGAGTGGCGTCAGAACCATTCGGACCTCAAAGAGCGCGGCAGCATGCGGGCCGGAGGAAGCCGGCGACCGAGGAAAGTGCACAGTCCGGCCAATGTACGGACCGACCCGGAACTTTTCAGTATAGGGGATCCGGGAATTCCGGCAAGGGCTGGGTTTGCACCCGGGGCTGCAGGGGCGTGCCAGCAGCCCATCAGCGCCGCATCCGGCGCCGCTGGGACAGTTCTTTCTTGCGGTTGAGAAGATCATTCTGGCGGGCCATGAGGCGGGCGGTCACCTCCCGGTCGGCCAAGGTCCGGGGCTCCTGGAGCAGCCGGTTGTTGGCCTGGATCTCCCGATCCACATAGCCCGCCTCGATCCGCACGAAGAGGACCTCCGCGTCGCGCCCGTCCCCCTCCTCCTGGCGGCTGGCCTGGGCCTCCAGGTGGCGCACGACGGCCAGGACCTCCGGGGGCAGCAGGGCCGGGTCTCCCTCCAGATCGAGAAGGGCCTGCAACAGGGGGGCCCCGGTCAGGGACTCCCACCAGGCCGCGGGGATCGCCTGGACCCGGCGCCACTGACCCTCCCGGCAGAGGAGGAGGAGCGACCGGATCTGCTCGTCCAGCTCTGGGAGGGGCTGGGGCAGGGGGGGCGCGGATGCGGTGGCCGGAGCCTGCCGACGGGCGCCCACGGCCCGGTCCAGCTCCTGGAGCGGAAGCTGAAGCTGGTGGGCCAGGCTGGCGAACAGCTCCCGGGTCTCCGGGGTGCGCGGCAGGAAGGGGAGGAAGTCCAGCAGATCCTTGAAGGCGCCCATGCGGTCCGTGATCCGGCGCAGATCCTTCCCCTCCAGGGCCCGGTCGATCATGAAGGCCGTCCAGTCTGGAGCGGCGCGCAGCAGGTCGCGGAAGGCCTCGGCGCCCAGCTTGAGGCACCAGGTGTCGGGGTCCTCGCCCTGGGGCAGTTCCAGCAGGCGCACCTCGAAGCCCAGGGGCAGGGCCATGCGCAGGCCCTTCTCCATGGCCCGGCGGCCCGCCGCGTCGCCGTCGAAGCAGAGGGTGACCCGGCGGGTGAAGCGTCCCATCTGCTTGAGGTGCTCCTCCGTGAGGGCGGTGCCCAGGGGCGCCACGGCCTGGTGGATGCCGTGCTGGTGGAGCTGCAGCACGTCGAAGTAGCCCTCCACCACGAGGGCGCCGTCCTTCAGGGTCCCCTTGGCCCGGTGGAAGCCGAAGAGGCTCTCCCCCTTGTGGAACAGGGGGGTGTCCCGCGTGTTCAGGTACTTGGGCTGCCCCTGGCCCATGATCCGGCCGCCGAAGGCCACCAGGCGGCCCCGGGCGTCGTGGATGGGGATGGTGAGGCGATCCCGCAGGAAGTCGATCTGGGTGCCGCGCTCGCTGCGGCTGGCCAACCCCGCCTGCTCGAGCAGGTCGCCCGAGAAGCCCAGGCCGCGCAGGTGGGTCACCAGGGCGTCCCAGCTGTCAGGCGCCACGCCGAAGCCCGCCTCGGCGATGAAAGCCTCGCCATAGCCCCGCTCCCGCAGGTAGGCGCGGGCGCCCTCGTGGCGGGCGAGCTGACGCTCGTAGAAGGCCTGGGCCGCGTCCAGGGCCGAGCGCAGACGGTCTTCCAGATCCACCTCGGCGGCGGGCCGCTCCCGGCGTTGGGGCAGGTCGATGCCGGCCGAACGGGCCAGCTGCTCCAGG
>JAJYBX010000321.1 GCA_021778785.1 Acidobacteriota bacterium | reverse complement strand
CCGAAGGTGCTGCCCAGGTCGCCGGCCTTCAGCTTGGCGGCCACGGCGGCGGTCATGAGCACGGCGCCCATGGGCACGCCGGAGGCCAGGCCCTTGGCGGAGGTCATCAGGTCGGGCCGCACGCCGTAGAACTGGGCGGCGAAGGGCGTGCCCAGCCGCCCCATGCCGGTCTGGATCTCGTCGAAGACGAGCAGGGTGCCCGCGGCGTCGCACTTGGCGCGCAGGGCCTGGAACCAGGCCTTCGGGGCGGTCTTGATGCCGGCCATGCTCTGGATGGGCTCCAGGATGACGGCGGCCACGTCGGCGAAGTCCGCGGCTGCCAGCGCCGCCGCGTCGCCGAAGGGCAGCCGCAGGCAGGGCGTCAGGTGGGCGGCGAAGGGCCCGGTGATCTTGGGGTCGTCGGTGACGGAGAGGGCCAGCGTCGTCCGGCCGTGCCAGCCGCCCTCGAAGGCCGCCAGCTTCGCCCGGCCCGTGAGCAGCAGCGCGATCTTGAGGGCGTTCTCGTTGGCCTCGGCGCCGCTGTTGCAGAAGAACACCGAGTCCATGCCGGCGAAGGCGGTGATCCGTGCCGCGGCCTCATCTCGAATCGGCAGGGCGGCGGCGGCGGAGTAGAAGAGCAGGGTGGCCGCCTGCTCCGCCACGGCCTTCACCACCGCCGGGTGGCCGTGCCCCGTGGCGCACACGCAGTGGCCGCCGTAGAAGTCCCAGTAGGCCCGGCCCGCATCGTCGAAGATGCGGTCGCCCTCGCCCCGCACCACCGGGAAGGGGTAGGGCACGTAGGTGGGCAGCAGGGCGGGAAGCGTCGGGGCGGCGGGCATGCGGGATCCTCTGCATGGGCGTGCAAGGATCTGCATAATCCGGCACGAGATTGCATAATATGCACATGTATGATTTCGAATGCAAGCGAAAAAGGGCGACTTCAAGGCAAAAAAGCTGGAACACAGAGGACGCAGAGGAACACGGAGGGCACAGAGAAAGGACAAAAAATTGAATATTTTCAATCTTTTCTCGGTGTCCTCTGTGGAATTCCGTGCCCTCTGGGTTCCCGGTTTTCCTTCTTTTCGCCTTGTTTGAATATGCGATTTCATGCATCGTGGGTGCATGCACGTGGACGAGCTCATCCTCCGGCTGCTGGAGGCCCACCTCATTTCGGACCAGACGGATCTGCTGGCCCGGCTCTCGGCCGAGGGCCACGAGCTGACGCAGTCCACCCTCTCCCGCCGCCTGAAGCGCCTGGGGGTGCAGAAGGTCCAGGGCCGCTACCGCCGCGTGGAGGCGGGGCCCCAGGCCATGCCGGAGGCGGAGATCGCCGCCGTCCCCCCCAACCTGCTGGTGGTGCGCACGGCGCCGGGCTTCGCCCAGGCCCTGGGACTGGCCCTGGATCGCGATCCCGTGCCCGGCCAGATGGGCACCCTGGCCGGCGATGACACCGTCTTCGTGGCCGTGCTGCCCGAGCGCCTCGCCGAGGTGCAGGCCCACCTGGTGCGGGTGCTGGCGGGGCGGTAGGCGGGCTCGGGGCTCCGGGGCCTGGGTATCATCGAACCTTCCCCGGGAGTTCGCATGGACCGTTTCGGAAGCTCGAAGCTGCGCATCGGCTGGGCGCTGGTGTGCCTCTTCCTCACGGGCCTGGTGCTCATGGGCATCCGGGGCCAGCAGGGGCCGGACGGCTCGCAGGTGGTGGCCTTCGGCACCACGGTGCCCCTGGGGGCGGACTCGCTCCGCAGCTACACCGTGGGCAACCTCCAGGGCGTGATGTACTGGCTGGTGTCCCTGGTGGTGCTGCTGGGCGCCTATGTGCCGGTGAGCCAGTGGACGGCGGCGGCGGCGCGGGGCGAGCGGCTCAAGGGCTTCTTCGCCGGCACCGGCCTGGGTTTCGTCCACGGCCTGTTCCTGTCCCAGGTGGCGCTCATCCCGGTGTGGGCCCTGTGCTGGCGGCTGGTGGGCCAGGCCTGGCCGCCGGAGCTGCTCCGGGCCGACCTGCACGGCCTGCTGCTGGGGCTCCAGATGCTGCTCTGGGCCGTGCTGCTCTCGCGCCTGCTGAAGTCCAGCGCGGGCCTGGCCCTGCTGCTGACCCTGCTCCTGCGGGAACTCGGGCCGCGCCTGAGCTTCTTCCTCGACTTCGGCCAGGACATGGGCTGGTCCGCGGCCCAGGTGAAGACCCTGGACGTGATCGTGCGGCTGCTGCCCATGGCCCAGCTGCCCTCGGACCCCTTCTCGCCCCTGGCTCTGCCCCTCTCCATCGGCGGCCCGCTGGTCCTGGGGGCCCTGGCCATGCTGCTGCCGCCGGGGGGCGCCAAAGGGGGCGCCAAGCGCGCCAAGTAGGCCCGTGCGCCGCGGCCTCCTGCTCCTCCTCGCCGGGATCCTCGGGGCGCAGCCCCGCCAGGATCCGGCGCAGCTGCGCCAGAAGCTGGCCGGCATCCAGGGCCGGATGGCCCAGGTGGACCAGCAGCTCGAGGCCCTGAAGAAGCGGCGGAAGGGCGTGCTGGTGGACCTCCAGGGCATCTCCCTGCAGCGGGACCGGGTCCAGGCGCAGCTGGATGGGTCCCACCTACGCCGCGACCAGGCGCAGGCCGAGGTGGAGCGGATCACGCGGGAGCAGATGCGCATCCAGGGCGAGGTGGCCAAGCTGCGGGAGGCGCTGCGCAAGCAGGTGCGCTGGATGCAGGCCCTGGGCCCTCTGGGTGAGCTGGGCCTCACCACGACCTTCAAGGACCCCGATGCCTGGCTCGTGAAGGGCCGGATGCTGGCCTGGGCCCGCCTGCAGGAGCGGAAGCAGCTGGACCAGATCCAGCGCCTCAAGGGCGACCTGGCCGCGAAGGAGGTCGCCCTCCGGGCCGTGCTGGCGCGGCTGGCCGTGGAGGAGCGGGAGGCGGCCGAACTCCAGGCGGCCCTCCGGGTCCAGGAGGACCGGCTGAACGGGTTCCTGGACGGCCTCCAGAAGGACGAGGCGGCCCAGAAGCAGGTCCAGACCGAACTGGCGGAGGAGGCCCTCCAGCTGGAGCGCATGCTCGCGGGCCTGCTGAACCGGCCCCGGACCGAGGCCTTCGAATCCTCCGTCGCCTTCGCCTCCCTGCGGGGCGACCTGCCCCAGCCCGTGGCGGGCACCCTGGCCCAGGGCTTCGGCGAGCACCTGCACCCCAAGTTCCACACGAAGACCATGCAGAGCGGGCTCCTGGTGACGGCCCCGCTGGGGGCGCCCGTGCAGGCGGTGGCCGAGGGCCGCGTGGTGTTCGCCGACTTCTACCAGAGCTACGGCCCCATGGTGATCCTGGACCACGGCGGCGGCTGGTACACCCTGTACACCCACCTCCAGGGCCTCGCCGTGGCCAAGGGCCAGATCCTCAAGCGGGGCGAGGCCGTCGGGGCCGTGGGCGAC
>JAJYBX010000320.1 GCA_021778785.1 Acidobacteriota bacterium | reverse complement strand
CCAGAGATCGAAGACGACGGCCCGGATCACTGCCCGCTCAGCCTTCGGGTCTGGAAGGGCACGCCGAACTCGATGCCCATGATCTCGAAGCGGGCCTGGCCCACCAGGGTCCAGGTGGCCGGCTCGTGGCGCAGCACGGCCCCCGAGAGCGGCCCCCAGGCGGTCTTCAGGTCGCCGTAGCCGAAGCTGAGCTCGGCCTTCAGGGTGCTGCGGCCCTTCGGGGCGAGGTCCATGCCCTCGGGGAAGGCCACCGTGCCCAGGGCATGGTCGCCACCCTGGGCCTGGAGCCGCAGGTCCCCGGCCACCCGCCGCGTCCGCAGGCGCACGTCCGTGGGGTTGTCCACGCCCAGGTCCAGCTTCAGCCGCAGCCGGGACTGCTCCAGGGGGAAGGCCAGGTCGATCCGCGGCTCCACCCGGTCCAGGCTGAACCGCAGCTGGCGCGCGGCCTCCTGGTACTGCAGGGCCGGATTCAGGGCATCGCAGCCCGCCAGCAGGACGACCGGGACCAGGACCAGCCAGCGCTTCATCACGCCCCCCGGTAGATCACGCAGTTGTCGGTGGTCTCGTAGACCTCCACCTGGCAGAGCTGCGGCAGGTCCGGCTTGAGCTGCTCCCAGATCCAGACGGAGATGTTCTCCGCGGTGGAGAGGGGGATCAGATCGTTGAGGAAGCGGTGGTCCAGACGGCCGATGACCTTCTCCACCACCACCTTCGAGAGGTCGTCGAAATCGATGATCATGCCCGTGGCCGGATCCGGCGTCCCCTCCACGGACACGAAAAGCTTGTAGCTGTGGCCGTGCAGGTTCCGGCACTTCCCCGGGTGGTTGTAGATGAAGTGGGCCGCCTCGAACCAGTATTCCTTGCGCAGGATCATCAGTACGTCCGTATGAAAAGGCCCCGCGTCGCGGGGCCCTCCAGTGTACTCCAGCCCCGGCTCAGGCCAGGCCGAGCTTGCGGAACGTCCGGATCTTCCCGTCCTCCACCGCCGGCTGGTCGAAGGGATCCACCTCCAGGGCGAAGCCCGTGAGGCCCACGATGAGCTGCCAGGCCATCATCAGCTCCCCCAGGGCGCGCTCGTCCAGGGCCGGCAGGGTCCAGTGGACCACCGGAACCCCGGCGGCCCGCAGGGCCTCCATGGTGCCCTCGGCCTGGGCGGCGAGGATCTGCGCGCCCTGGAGCCCGGCCAGGCCCGGATAGGGACAGGCCCCGGGAACCGCCAGCCGCTCGGCGGCGGGGGCGCCCTCCACCGTGAGGACGATCACCCCCAGGTTCCGGGGCCCCGCCATCCAGCGCTGGAGCTGGCTGTGCTGGTCGATGGGACCCACGGACCGGAGGGGCGTGAAGCCGCGAGGCGTGCCGTCGGCCCCCACCTTGCCCAGACTCTCGGCCACCAGCTGCACCCACCAGGCCGAGAGGGATTCCAGGGGCAGGCAGTAGGGCATCAGCACCCACTCGGAGGTGCCCTGGAGGTAGCCCTGGTGCAGGGTTCCCACCATCTCGGCGATGCGGGCGCCCCAGGGGCTCCGGGGATCCCGGGCCGCCGCGGCCACCGCCCGGCCGCCGGCCAGGAAGGCCTCGGGATCCCGGCCCAGCCAGGCCAGGGGGAGGGTGCCCACGGGCGTGAAGGCCGAAAAGCGCCCGCCGACGTCCAGGGGGATCGGCAGGATGGGGTAGCCCTCGGCCCGGGCCCAGCGGGCCAGGGGGTTCTGGTCGTCCTGGGTGATCACCACGGGGGGGCGCTCCAGGCGGGCCCAGGCGGGCATGGCCCGCAGGCGCCCGATCCACGTCCAGAGCTCCAGGGTCTTGCCGCTCTTGGAGGCGAAGACCAGCTGGTCGTCGGGGCGCAGCTCGACGGGATGCGGTTCCGGCGAGGCCAGGGGCGTCCAGCGGGCCTGGGCCCCGGCGTCCCCCAGGGCGCGCACCAGGGTTTCCGAGGGCAGGAGCGACCCCCCGATGCCGCACCACAGCAGGCGCGATGCGCCCATCAGGTCCGGCAGCGGCTGTGAGGTCGGCCGGCACCAGCCGGTGGTCGGATGGGCCTCCAGGGCCTGCCAGCGGGGGGTGTCCATGGTCGGCCTCAGAGCTTGATGGCGTTCAGGATGAGGGCGATGGGCGTCAGGGCCTGCAGGTTCTCCTGCCAGTTGCTGTCGCGGCGGAAGCGCTGGGGCACCAGCACGGTGTCGCCGGGACCCACGCGCTTGCTCATCACCCAGCTGTCGAGGATGCGGCCGTCGGCCTTGAGCAGGCGGATGTTCCAGCGGTCCGCGTTGCGGGTGATCCCGCCGGCCAGCTTGAGCATGTCGGAGACCTTCATGCCCTTGGACACCTTGTAGGTGGCGAAGGGGCTGGCGGTCTCGCCCACCACGTAGGCCGCATCCGTGGCCCGGGGGATGATGACCTCGTCCCCGTCCTGGAGTTCCACGTCCGCCTGGGCATCGCCCTTCAGGGCCGCCTGGAAGTCCACCACCATGCGGTTCAGGTTGCCGGCCAGCAGCCCGTGGAGCACGGGGTTCTTCAGCAGCTGGCCGGTGGTGGGCTGGCGCTTAGTCTCGTTGAGGCGCTCCAGGATCTCGTTGACGCCCTTGGCCGTGGGATCGGAACCGGAGAGGCCGGATTCCTCCGCCGCGCGCTGGAGGCTGGCGTCCGCCGCATTCATGCGGCGCAGGAAGATGCCCGCCTGGGGCATGGCCTCCGGCGTCAGGCCCCCCGCCCGCTTCAGCAGCTCGCTGAGGGTCGGATGCTCCGTGTCCAGGGCGTAGGATCCGGGCCGCGCCACCTGGCCGCTGATGCGGACCGTGCGGTGCACCTTGAAGTCCGGCTTCTCGAAGAGGCTGATCTGGTCGTCCGGCTGGAGCCTTGGATTGACGGCATCGTCCAGCAGGGCCACGGGGCTCGCGGTCGCGGTGGAGAGCAGCTTCGCCAGGTCCAGGTGGATCACCTCGCTGGGCTTGCCGTCCTTGCTGTGGGCCAGTTCCGCCACCAGCCGATCGGCCGAGTTCAGGGGCACGCCGGCGCGGAAGATCAGGTCCGAGGCCCGCATGCCCTCATGGAAGGCGAAGGTGCCGGGGCGCGTGACCGGACCGAGCACTTTCACCGTCTTGGGCAGGCGCATGTCCTCCACGCGGTACAGCTCCACCCGGTCCCGGTCCTCCAGCACGAGGTCCTGGCCGGGATCCCCCGCCAGGGCCTTGTCCACATCGAAGGAGAAATACTGCGTGGTGCCGTCCACCAGGGTCCGCACCACCTCGCCCCGGGCCCGGTAGGTATCGGGCAGCACCTGGGATTCGCGCTTGAGCAGATCGCCCACCTTCAGGCCCTGGGTCCGGGCGTAGAAGCCCGGCACGCGGGCCCAGCCGACCACCTGCACCACGGCGCCAGTGCGCTCCCG
>JAJYBX010000319.1 GCA_021778785.1 Acidobacteriota bacterium | reverse complement strand
GCTGAACGCCGCCAAGGACAAGCAGTTCGATCAGATCCTGGAAGTGGCCCGCCGGCTGCAGTACGCGGGCCGGATGCTGACCTACGCGCCCTTCCCGACGGTGGCGGCGCCCTTCAACCTGGCCCTGGGCGGCGGCTGCGAGATGACCATGGCCTGCCAGCGGGTCGTGGGCCACGCCGAGCTCTACATCGGCCTGGTGGAAGTCGGCGTGGGCGTCATTCCGGCGGGCGGCGGCTGCCTCCAGATGCTCCTCCGCATGGAGGACGCCATGGCCGCCCAGAACCAGCTGGGCCCCATGCCCAAGGTGAAGGCCGCCTTCCAGGGCATCGGCACGGCCAACGTGAACACGAGCTTCGACGAGGCCCAGCGCAACGGCTACCTCCGCCGGACGGACCGCCGCGTGATGAACAAGGCGTTCCTCCTCAACGAGGCCAAGCAGGAGGTCCTGAAGATGGCCGCGGACTTCCAGCCCGTGAAGGAGCGCACCCTGCGCCTCCCAGGCCGGGGCGGCAGCGAGGCCCTGAAGATGGCGGTCAAGGACTTCCAGCTCCAGGGGCTGGCCAGCGAGCACGACGCCATCATCATGGGCGAGCTGGCGAACATCCTCTGCGGCGGGGACGTCAGCCTCGTCCAGGAGATCACGGAGGAGCGGATCCTCGAGCTGGAGCGCGAGGCCTTCACCCGCCTCTGCGGCTACGAGAAGACCCAGGCCCGCATGGACGCCATCCTAAAGACCGGGAAACCCCTCCGGAACTGAAAACCGCCAACCGCGGAGAACGCGGAGACCGCAGGGAAGAACAGGAGAAGGTCCTCTCCTCTGCGTCCTCTGCGCTCTCTGCGGTGGAAAAAAACAGATGGGATGGGTCGCAAACCACCCCGGATTTGTGACTTAAGCCGCCTTTTACCGGGCGGCTTTTTTTCAGGTTGCCAGGGGTGGGGCAGGTCGGAACACTTGGGGCGATCCCAAATCGGACCCAATCCATAGGAGGCACTGTGAGCGGCAATTCCCAGTCAACTCCACGCGTGGCGGCCATCGTGGGCCCCTACCTCTCCGGAAAGACCTCCTTGATGGAGAGCCTTCTCTTCGTGGCGGGCGCCCTGCCGCGCAAGGGCTCCGTCAAGGAGGGGAACACCGTCGGCGACGCCTCCCTCGAGGCCAAGGCCCGGCAGATGAGCGTGGAGGCCAGCCTGGCCGCCTGCACCTACCAGGATCAGGCCTGGACCCTCATCGACTGCCCGGGCTCCGTGGAATTCAGCCAGGAGGCGGCCCATGCCCTCATGGTGGCCGATATCGCGGTGGTGGTGGTGGATCCCGATCCCAACCGCGCCCTCATGGTGGCGCCCACCCTCAAGTTCCTGGACGACCACAAGGTCCCCCACGTGGTCTTCGTGAACAAGATGGAGGCCCCCGGCAGCGCCGGGAAGCTGAAGGATGTGCTGGGCGCCCTGCAGGGCGTCTCCGAGCGCCCCCTGGTGCTGGTGGAGATCCCCATCCGCGAGGGCGACCAGATCACCGGCTACGTGGACCTCATCAGCGAGCACGCCTACCAGTACGAGGCCGGGAAGGACGCCGACCTGATGACGCTGCCCGAATCCGTGCTGCCGGAGGAGCACGAGGCGCGGCAGGCCATGCTGGAGAAGCTGGCCGACTTCGACGACCACCTGATGGAAGAACTGCTCGGCGACCTGGTGCCCTCCCTGGAGGAGGTGTCGGAGGACATGGCGAAGGATGTCCACGAGGACCTGCTGGTGCCGGTGCTCTTCGGCTCCGCGGACCGGGACGCGGGCATCCGCCGCCTCTTCCAGACCCTCTGCGAGGAGGCCCCCTTCGCCGGCGAGACCGCGGCCCGCCTGGGCATCCCCGAGGGGAACGGCACCCTCGTCCAGGTGTTCAAGACCGTCCACGCGCAGCACGTCGGGAAGCTCAGCCTCTCCCGCGTATGGCGGGGCGAGGTGGCCGATGGCGCCTCCCTGGCCGGCAACCGCGTCAGCGGCATCAACCGGCTCTTCGGCGCCCAGCAGGTCAAGCTGCAGAAGGCCGCCGCCGGCGAGGTGGTGGCCCTCGGGCGCATGGACGAGGTGAAGACGAGCGAAGGGCTGACGGCCTCGGCCAAGGTCCAGCTGGACTGGCCCACGCCCCTCCAGCCCATGCTGGCCCTCAGCCTCCACACCACCAAGAGCGGCGATGACGTGAAGCTGTCGCTGGCCCTCCAGAAGCTCTGCGAGGAGGACGCCTCCCTCCAGGTGGAGCAGAACGCGGAGACCCAGGAGCGGGTGCTCTGGGGCCAGGGCGAGGTCCATCTCAAGTGCGCCCTGGACAAGCTCAAGAGCCGCTTCGGCCTGGACGTGCAGCACCACCCGCCCATGGTGCCCTACCGGGAGACCTTCACCAAGCCCACCAAGATCCACGGGCGCCACAAGCACCAGACCGGCGGCCACGGCCAGTTCGGCGACGTGTGGTTCGAGATCAAGCCCCTGCCGCGCGGCACCGGCTTCCAGTTCGAGGAGAAGATCGTCGGCGGCGTGGTGCCCAAGAACTTCTTCGGCGCCATCGAGCACGGCGTGGTGGACTGGATGAAGCGCGGTCCCCTGGGCTTCCCGGTCGTGGACATCCATGTGGCCCTGGTGGATGGCAGCTACCACACCGTGGACAGCTCCGACATGGCCTTCAAGACCGCCGCCCGCATCGCCATGACCGAGGGCGCGCCCCTGTGCCATCCTGTGCTCCTGGAGCCCATCACCGAAGTGCAGATCTCGGTGCCCAGCGAGTTCACCTCCAAGGCCCAGCGGCTCGTCACCGGCCGCCGGGGCGGCCAGGTGCTCGGCTTCGACGCCAAGGCGGGATGGAGCGGCTGGGACGTGGTGTCGGCCTACATCCCCCAGGCCGAGATGAGCGACGTCATCGTCGAGCTCCGCAGCCTCACCATGGGCGTCGGCTCTTTCACCTGGGCCTTCCACCACCTGCAGGAACTCGTCGGCCGTGACGCCGACAAGGTGGTGGAGGCGCGGAAGCAGGCCAAAGCCGCGGCACAGTAGCCCTGCACGAACCGTTCAGCCCGCCGCGGCTCCGGCCCTGGCGGGCTGAACGGCATTGGACGGTCCCAGCCCCCGGGCCGGATCCCCTATACTCCACGGATGCCCTCCCAGCGCCCCTCCGGTCTCCTCCGCTCCTTCCCGCCCGTCTTCTGGCTCGCGAACGTCATGGAGCTGTTCGAGCGGGCGGCCTACTACGGACTCAACTCGGTGCTGGCGGTCTATCTGACCAACAGGATCGCCGCGGGGGGACTCGGCTTCTCGGAACAATCGGTGGGGTTCCTCCAGAGCCTGATCTACGCGTTCACCTACATCGTCCCCATCGCGGGCGGGGCCCTGGCCGACCGGTATGGCTA
>JAJYBX010000318.1 GCA_021778785.1 Acidobacteriota bacterium | reverse complement strand
CCCGGTGGTACGACGCCGTGTTCAACAACGAGCGCCAGCGGGTGGAGAGCATCGCCCAGGCCTGCCTGCGCATCATCGAGTGCGGCTGGGCCGAGAAGAGCTGCCTGAAACCTGCCACGCCGCATGCGGCGCTGGTCTCCCCCTGAGCGGGCAGCCCAGGGCCTGGCAGACGACCGCAGCGGGCGCCGAGGGCGCCCGCTGCGCGTGATGCGACCGCCTAGTGGGCGCCCACCTGCGACAGCAGGCGCGAGCCCTTGGCGTAGCAGGTCTTGTGGGTGATGTGATGCTCGAACTCGTGCCGGAACTTCTGCAGGGCCGAGTCCATGGGCCCGCAGGCGGCATCGCCCAGGGGACAGAGGGTGCGCAGGCCGATGCGGGGCGTGAGGCCGGCCAGCAGGTCCAGGTCCTCCATGCGGCCCTCGCCATGCTCGATGCGGTAGAGGACCATCTCCATCCAGTTGCAGCCCTCGCGGCAGGGGGTGCACTGGCCGCAGCTCTCGTGGGCGTAGAACCGGATGAGGCGCAGGGTGGCCTGCACGATGCAGGTGTCCTCGTCCATGACGATGATGCCACCGGAGCCGCCCATGGACCCCCGGGCCTTCAGGTTGTCGAAGTCCATGGGGACGTCGAAGTCCTTCTCGTCCAGCATGGGGCAGCTGGAACCGCCGGGAATGATGGCCTTGATCTTCCGCCCCGTGCTGGAACCGCCCGCCAGTTCCTCCACGATGAAGTTCAGGGGCGTGCCCATGGGCAGCTCGTAGATCCCGGGCCGCTTGACGTGACCGCTGACGCCGAAGATGCGGGTGCCGCTGTTCTTCGGGGAGCCGATCTTGGCGTACTCGGCGCCGCCCATGCGGAGGATGGGCGGCACGGCGGCCAGGGTCTCCACGTTGTTGATGGTGGTGGGCTGGCCGAAGGCGCCCTTGGCGGCCGGGAAGGGCGGCTTCACGCGGGGCTCGCCGCGGCGGCCCTCCAGCGAGTTCAGCAGGGCCGTCTCCTCGCCGCAGATGTAGGCGCCGGCGCCGCGGTGCACGAGGATGTCGTAGTCCCAGCCCGTGCCCAGGATGTTCTTGCCGAGGTAGCCGGCGTCGCGCGCCTGCTGGATGGCGGCCTCCAGCTTCTCGATGAGCCAGAGGAACTCGCCGCGGATGTAGACGAAGCCCAGCTGGCACTGCATGGCCCAGCCGCCGATGATCATGCCCTCGATGAGCTGGTGGGGGTTGTACTCGAGGATGACGCGGTCCTTGAAGGTGCCGGGTTCCCCCTCGTCGCCGTTGCAGACCAGGTAGCGGGTGAACTTCCGCTCGGGGGTGTCCTTGGGCATGAAGGACCACTTGAGGCCGGCCGGGAAGCCCGCGCCACCGCGGCCCCGGAGGCCCGAGGTCTTCACCTCCTCGGTCACGGCCACGGGCTCCATCTTCAGGGCCTTCTTCATGGCCGCGTAGCCTTCGTGCTTCTGCTCGTAGGCCTTGAGGTGCCAGTTGTCCAGGTCGCCCGCGCCGCGCAGCATCAGGTTCGGGAACTTGTCCGTCCCGAAGCCGGGGAAGGTGTAGGACTGGGGATCGGGCTTGGTTCGAATGGCGACCATGTCTGTGCTCCGATCAATGCGCCCAGGGGCGGTAGTCGCCGCGCTTGCAGGCTTCCATGACGTCAATCAGCTTCTGCTCGTCCACCAGCTCGTCGTAGACGTCGTGGTTCACCTGGATGCAGGGCGCCATGCTGCAGCCCGCCAGGCACTCCACCTCCTCGACGCTCCACTGGCCGTCCGGGCTGGGGCCTTCGCCGGGCTTCACGCCGGTCTTCTCGCAGACCTTCTCCAGCAGCTGGGCGGCGCCGCGCAGGGCGCAGCTGATGTTCGTGCAGACCTGGAAGTGGTATTTCCCGACAGGGGCCTTCTGGTACATCGTGTAGAAGGTCGCCACGCCGAAGACGTGGCCCTCGGGGATGCCGATGGCCCGGGCCACGGCCTTCATGGCCGCGAGGCTGATGAACCCGAACTCCCGCTGGGCGATGTGGAGGGCGGGCAGGCAAGCGGCCATCTTGTCGGGATAGCGGGCCATGATGGCCTGGATCTCCGCCAGGGCCTCGGGGCTGAACTCCTTGCGCTCGCTCTCCGGCAGCCGCTGTCCGGGTGCCAGGGGTTCCGGGGAGGTCTCGGGGGGCTGGGGATGATTCATGGGCGCGCTCGCATGAGGGGCCAGTTTAGCCAGAAACGCAGACAGGGGGCCCGGGTAAACCCCGTGCCCCCCATCACGAACCTGGCGCCTGGCCAGTCCCCTGGGGCCTTCTCAGAGGGTGCAGTGGCTCCCGTCGCAGAAGGGGGCCGTCTTGGTGTGTTTGCACTGGCAGAGGGCCTTCTTCCCGGCCTCGCCGATCTCCACTTTCAGGGGGCGGAGGTCGCAGACCTTGTGGGCGCCGTCGCAGAAGGGCTGCTTGGCGCTCAGGCCGCAGGCGCACCACCAGTAGGTGCCCGGCTCCAGGTCCAGCACTGCCGGAGCCTTGGCCGCGATCTTCGGGTATCCCTCGCTCATGGCCGCCCCCCTTACTTGGAAACCTTGTCGGCCTCGACGTCCAGCGCGATCGCCACGTCATCCCCCAGCACGCCGGGGAAGGTCTTGATGCCGTAGTCGTTGCGGTTGAGGGTGAGCGCGCCGTCCGTGAAGCCGGCCACCACGCTGCCAGGCTGCATGCCCTTGGCGGTACCCGCGTTGGTGATGGGGAAGGTGATCTGCTTGGTGATGCCGTGCAGGGTGAAGTCGCCCGTGACCTCCAGCTTGCCCTTGGCCACTTCCTTCACGGCCGTGCTCTTGAAGGTGATGGTGGGGAACTTCGCCACATCGAAGAAGTCGGGGCTCTTCAGGTGCTTGTCCCGGGTCTCGTTGTCGGTGTTGATGCTGGCCGCATCGATGCTGACCTCCACCGACGACTTGGTGATGTCCTTGGTGTCCACCCGGATCTCGCCCGAGAACTTCGTGAACCGGCCGCTGACCTTGGAGACGAAGTGGCGGATCTGGAAGCCCACCTGGCTGTGGACCGGGTCGATCTTGTAGACATCCTGGGCGGAGGCCGGCAGGGCCGCCAGCGCGAGGGCGGCCAGGAGAACGCGGAAGGGGTGTCGCATGGTTCCTCCAAAAATTAGGTGTTTCACCATGCAATGAAGTCTAGGCCGATTTTAACAAGTTGCAACACCTTCTTTGGCCGATTATGCGATCCTGTTCCAACCG
Source organism: Acidobacteriota bacterium (assembly GCA_021778785.1). Classification (GTDB taxonomy): domain Bacteria; phylum Acidobacteriota; class Holophagae; order Holophagales; family Holophagaceae; genus Geothrix. The sequence continues at coordinate 186 of JAJYBX010000318.1, read as the reverse complement.
GAGCGGGACCATGCACCTACGAGAGGAACTCCAGATCACCAAGGCCTTCGAGCCCGGCCAGGAGGTGGCCCTGGCCCTCCTCCTGGGGCGGGAGTACCTGAACCGCCTCCTGGACAAGGGGGTCTTCGAGCCCGAGGGCATCTCGGATCAGCAGTTCAACGTGCTGCGGATCCTGAAGGGGGGCCC
>JAJYBX010000010.1 GCA_021778785.1 Acidobacteriota bacterium | reverse complement strand
CGCCCGGCCGTAGGGGGCGTGCCGGGGATTGGCGATGGCGACCTTCTTCACCGCCGGATCGAGGAGGGCCTTCATGCCGAGGCGCTCCAGGGGGACCGGCGAGCCCTTCGGCACCCACAGCACCAGCCGGCCGCGGCTGTAGCGGAAGGTCGTGGCCGCGTCCGCGAGGCCCGTCTGGACCAGCTTCCGGGGGTAGTCCTCGTCGGCGGAGAGGAAGACGTCGAAGGGCGCCCCGTTCACGATCTGCGCGTAGAAGTTCCCGGAGGAACCGAAGGTCGCGGCCACCTGCACCCCGGGGTGGGCCTGGACGAAGGCCGCCTTCACATCCGCCAGCGCGAACTGCAGGTCCGCCGCGGCGGCCACGCTGACGCTGCCCTGGGCGCGGAGGCCCACCGCGAGCGCCAGGCCCAACGCGAGGGTGAGGAGGGATCGACGGCGCGTCATGCGGACTCCCGGGCGCGGCCGGTCGCCGCTATGTTTCAAGGAATAGATCGGATATTCCGCGGCGTCAACGCGCCAGTCCGGTGGCGAGGAGGGGCGTCAGAGCCCCGGCGCCCTTGGCGGCGGCCTTCGAGGCCGCGGCCTCCAGGGCCCGGTACCGGGCCAGGGCCTCGGTTCCCAGGGGGGTCAGGGATGCCCCGCCGCGGGCCGCGCCGCCCCGCTCCGTGGCCACCAGGGGTTCCCGGAAGCAGCGGTTCATGGTGTCCACCAGCAGCCAGGCCCGCCGGTAGCTCATGCCCAGGGCCCGGCCCGCGGCGGCGATGGATCCCGTGTCCCGGATGGCCTCCAGCAGGTCGGCCTTGCCGGGGCCCAGGGCGATCTCCTCCCCCAGGTAGAGCCGGAGGCGGAGGTCGAGGCGGGGGGCGGGCCGGGGACTGGGTGGCGGGCTGGGACGGGGCATGGCGGCCTCCGGGACCAGTGTGGCCCAGGAGGCCGTGAACGTTCCCCGTGATCCCGGCATCCCATCCTCCACGGAGGCCCCATGCTCATCCGCCGCCCGCCCGACGTCGCCGGTTCCGAGATCACGCCGGAGGGCCTCTACCTGGACCGCCGGGCCTTCCTGGGGGGCGCGGCCGCGGCCCTGGCCCTGGCGGCCACGGGGCTGCCCCTGGGGGCGGCGGATCCAGGCGGCCTGGGGCCCCTGGCCCGCAGCCCCTTCAGCACCACCGAGCGGCCCAACCGCTGGGAGGAGGTGACGGGCTACAACAACTTCTACGAGTTCGGCACGGGCAAGGACGACCCGGCCCGGGAGGCCTGGCGCCTGAAGCCCCGGCCCTGGACCGTGCGGGTGACGGGCGAGTGCCTGAAGCCCCGCACCTTCGGCCTGGAGGATCTGCTGCGCCTGGCGCCCCTGGAGGAGCGGATCTACCGCATGCGCTGCGTGGAGGGCTGGAGCATGGTCATCCCCTGGGCGGGCTTTCCCCTGAAGGCCCTGTTGGACCGGGTGGCGCCGAAGTCCACGGCCCGCTACGTGGCCTTCTTTTCCCTCGACGACCCCGCCCAGGAGCCCGGCGTGCGCCTGCCGGTGCTGGACTGGCCCTACCTGGAGGGCCTGCGGCTGGACGAGGCGAACCATCCGCTCACGCTCCTGGCCTTCGGTGTCTACGGCCGCGTGCTGCCGAACCAGAACGGGGCCCCCCTGCGGCTGGTGGTGCCCTGGAAGTACGGCTTCAAGGGGGCCAAGTCCATCGTGGAGATCCGCCTCGTGCGGGACCAGCCCTGGACCAGCTGGGCCAAGTCCAGCCCCGACGAGTACGGCTTCTACGCCACGGTGAACCCGACCGTGGACCACCCGCGCTGGAGCCAGGCCACGGAGCGCCGGATCGGCGAGTGGTTCCGCCGGCCCACGCTGATGTTCAACGGCTACGGCGACCAGGTGGCCCCGCTGTACACCGGCCTGGACCTGCGGCGGAACTTCTAGGGCCTGTTTTCAAATTGGGGTGCGGCCGCGCAAGGGGCGCCGCCCAAGCGAGACAAGGAAAGCGACGATGGCAATAGCGGCACTATCGACGAGGAGCTTGACGCAGGTTCGCGCCGGGCGCCGCCCCTTGCCCTCCGGGACGTGGCCAGCCGCACCCCTGGCGGCGTTGCCGACCCTGGCTCGGGCCCTTGGCCCTCGGGGCTCCGCCCCCGCCATCGGCTGCGCCGATGCGGCCCTATCCGCTTGGCGGATGGTGAACGATGTCCCGCATCGCCCCGCGGTCGGCGCCCTCTCGGTATCGCCTCCGGCGATACGCGAGACGTACAGATATCTGCCATGGGCGCGGCTGGCCGGCGTCGCGGCTCACATCCAATTTGAAAACAGGCCCTAGGCGTGGTCAGGCACAGGCCGGACCCAGCGGGCCGCGCGGGCGGCGGTGACGAGGAGGATCGCCGGAAGGCCGATCCACACGGCCTCGGTCCAGAGGGCGCCGAGGAAGCGGACCCACAGGCGCCCCGTGAGGGGGATGGGCGAGACGCGGATGGGCTGCCACACGCAGACGTACCGCTCGCCCGAGAAGGGCAGGAAGGCCGCCACGCCGACCCCGCCGAGGGTGCAGGCGTCCAGCAGGCCGTGGGAGAAGGCGGCGGCGAACAGGCAGAGCCAGAGCCTCCGGCTGCGCAGATGGGACCGCAGGCCCAGCAGCATGGCGGCGCTGGCGATGAGGGCCGCGGCCGCCAGGGAGTGGGTGGCCCCCCGGTGGGTGAGGACATGCCCGTAGGGCAGGTGGAGGAAGGCCGTGAACCAGTCCAGGTCCGGGGCCAGGGCGCAGGCGGCGGCGAGGGCCCAGCTGCGGCGGGGCGCCTGGTGGCCGGCGAAGGCGGCGTTCAGGGCGAGGCCGGCGGCGGCGTGGCCGAGGAGCGAAGGCATGGCGGGTTCCGGGGTGCGGGATCGGGGAGACCTCCGGGCGGCCGTGGCGTGGCGCGGGGGGATCCTGGACGGGAACCACCGGGATCGCGCCGCCATCTTGCACTGCGGGTCAGCGCAATCCGAAAAGCCCAGAACCCCCGATTATGAAGGCCAGAACCCGGAACGGCAAATCCACGGAGGGCCCATGCGCCGCGTGCTTCCCCACTTCGCCCGATGGCTGCCCCTGCTGCCCCTGCTGCGCCTCGGCTGGGGCCTCCTCCGCCAGGACTTCGCCATCCTCACGGCCAACCCCGTGGAGAAGCTCATCGACACCTGCGGGTGGTGGGCCCTGGCGCTGCTGGCGCTCTCCCTGGCCATGGCGCCCCTGCAGCGGGCCACCCGCTGGTCCGGCTGGGGGGTCCTGAAGCGTCCCCTGGGGCTCTGGGCCTTCGCCTACGGCTGTCTCCACCTGCTGATCTACACGGGCCTGGATCTGGGATTCAGCCCCAGGGAACTGGCGCGCGACCTGGCCAAGCATCCCTTCATCTTCGTGGGCATGGCCACCTGGCTGTGCCTGCTGCCCCTGGCGATCACGAGCACGAAGGGCTGGCAGCGGCGTCTGGGGCGGAACTGGAAACGGCTCCACCGCCTGGCCTACCTCGCCGCGCTCCTGGGGGTGATCCATTTTGCCTGGAAGGCCAAGGTGGGCTTCCGGGATCCCCGTGTGCTCCTGCTGGCCGTGCCCGTGGCGGCGCTCCTCCTCCTGAGGATTCCCTGGCCGCGCCGCCACCCGGCGCGGGCACAATAGAGGGTTCCGCCGCCGGCGGGCGCCCTCCCGGGGCGGCCCCGGCCCTTCCCCGCAGGATCCATGAACGACGCCATCCCCCAGGCCCGGGTGACCAAGGCCCTCACCCAGGACGGCCACATCCGCCTCTCCTCCCTCGATGCCGCCCCGCTCTGGGACGGCGTGCGACGGGGCCATCCCCACCTGGAGCCGACGGCCTGCGCCTGCCTCACGGAGCTGCTGGTTTCGGCGGCCCTGCTCCAGAGCCGCACCCTCTTCGCGGAGCGCCTCCAGCTCCTCCTCAAGGGCGGGGGCCGGGCCAAGGCCGTGGTGGCCGACAGCTGGCCCGACGGCACCCTGCGGGGCGTCCTGGACCTCGGCGCGCCCGAGGCGGGGGACTGGATCGCGGGCCCCGGCGTCCTCCAGGTGATGCGCTCCAACGCCGCCGGGCAGCCCTACATCGGGCACCTGCCCCTGGTGGAGGGGGGCATCCAGACGCAGATCGAGCACTACCTCCAGCAATCGGAGCAGGTGCAGGCCAGCATCACGCTGTGGTGCGACCCGGGCACCGGCGAGGCCGGCGGCCTGCTGGTGGAGCCCCTGCCGGCGTGCCCGCCGGAGCGCCTGGCCCGGCTGGTGCAGGCGATCGAGGGCCTGGACGTGGTGCCCCTCTGGGAGCGGACGCCGGGCTTCCTCGCGGCCTGGGTGGCCCAGGGCCAGGGCACCGAACTCCAGTCCACCTCGGAGCTCTACTACCGCTGCCGCTGCAGCCGCGAGGCCCTGCTGGCCACCCTCCGCACCTTCCCGGAGGACCAGAAGGAGGACCTCTTCCGCGAGCCCGGCCCGGTGGAGGTCCGCTGCGACTACTGCGGCACGATGTACCCCATCTCCCGCGAGGATCTCCTCGGGGAGGAGGCCTGATGGCCGGCGGGGTGGCCATCGCGGAGCGGGGGCGGCCCCTGGGCTCGCCATTCTCGGTGTGGCTGGCCTTCCGCGCCGTGCCCTTCCTGGGGGCGGGCCTCATCAAGCTCTGGTCCTACACCCTGCGGGTGAAGCGGGAGGGCTTCGAGCCCGTGGAGGCCCTCGTGGCCCGGGACGAGCGCTTCATCCTGGCCTTCTGGCACCGGCGCCTCTTCATGATGCCGCTCGCCTATCCCTTCCGCCGCCGCACCGCCACCGGGGAGGCCCGGGGCGTGGCCATCCTCTCCAGCGACAGCCGGGATGGCGAGCGCAGCGCCGCCACCTGGCGCTGGTTCGGCATCCACGCCGTGCGCGGCACCGCCAGCGAGGACGGGGCGCGGGCGCTGGTGCGCATGATCCAGGCCGTGAAGCAGGGCTGGGATTTCGGCATCACCCCCGACGGCCCCCGCGGCCCCCTCATGGAACTGAAGCCCGGCACCGTGGCCCTGGCCCGCAAGACCGGCGCCTGGATCGTGCCCGTGAGCCTGGCCTTCGACCGCAGCTTCAAACTGAAGACCTGGGACCGCATGGTGATCCCGATGCCGTTCGCAACGTGCACCATCCGGTACGGAGCGCCGTACCAGCTGCCGCCATCGGCGGCAGATGCCGCTGAAGCCGAACGGCTTCAGCGAAGGATGGACGAGCTGGAGGCCTGGGCCGAGGCGGTGGCCCGTGGCTGACCTCGCCGTCGTCTCCCTCTCCGGGGGCATGGACTCCTGCGTGACCGCCGCGATGGCGAAGGCCCAGGGCTTCGAGCTGGCCCTGCTCCACGCGGACTACGGCCAGCGCACCCAGGAGCGCGAAAAGCGCGCGTTTCGCGAGATCGCGGACTTCTACGACGTCCCCGCTTCCCGGCGGCTCATCATCGGCTTCGATTCCCTCAAGGCCATCGGCGGCTCGGCGCTGACGGACCCTTCCATCGCCCTGCCCGAGGGCGATCCCGACCGCGCGGGCGTGCCCGTGAGCTACGTGCCCTTCCGCAACGCGCACCTCCTGGCCACCTGCGTGAGCTGGGCCGAGGTGCTGCGGGCCAGCGCCATCTTCGTGGGCTTCGTGGAGGAGGACAGCAGCGGCTACCCCGACTGCCGCGAGGCCTTCCTCCGCAGCTTCGAGCAGACGGCGAACCTGGGCACGAAGCCCGAGACGCGCCTGGCCTTCCACGCGCCGCTCCTGCACCTCCGCAAGGCCGACATCGTCCGGAAGGGGATGGAACTCGGCGCCCCCCTGCACCTGAGCTGGTCCTGCTACCAGGGCGAGGACCGGGCCTGCGGCCGCTGCGACTCCTGCGCCCTCCGCCTCCGCGGCTTCAAAGAGGCGGGCGTGACCGATCCCATCCCGTACGCGTTCATTCCCGAGAACCTGAAATGAGCGTCCACAGATTTCACAGATTCACACAGATTCCATCCCGCGGTTTTTCCTCTGTGTAATCTGTGGAATCTGTGGACAACAAAAGGACTTCCATGGCCACGAAGAAGACCCCCCAGCCCACGCTTCCGAGGAAGCTGCCGAAGTACGTGGTGACCCGGCCCACGGGGAAGCTCGACACCTTCGAGAGCCCCCGGCCGGGCCGGCCCTTCACCATCACCTTCGAGACGGAGGAGTTCACCTGCCTCTGCCCCCTCACGGGCCAGCCGGACTTCGCCAAGCTCCGCATCCAGTACCAGCCCGACCGGCTCTGCGTGGAGTCGAAGTCCCTGAAGCTCTACCTCTGGAGCTTCCGCGACCAGGGCGCCTTCCACGAGGCCGTCACCAACCAGATCCTGGACGACCTGGTGAAGGCCACGCAGCCCCAGTGGATGCGCGTCGAGGGCGACTTCCTCATCCGCGGCGGCATCCGCACCCTCGTCGTGGCCGAACACGGAGAAAAGAAATGAGTCCACAGATTCCACAGATGGCACAGATTAGAATCTGTCCATTTCATCTGTGTGAATCTGTGAAATCTGTGGATGCAAAGTGAAGGCCGTCGTCGCCCTCGGCTCGAACCTCGGCGACCGCCGGGCGCACCTGGCGGCGGGACTGGCGGCCCTGCGGACGCTGGGGGGCGTCGTCCCCTCGCCCCTGGTGATGGAAACGCCGGACGAATCGGGGCGCGGGCCCACCTACCTGAACACGGTGGCGGTGCTCGTCACGGAGGAGGCCGATCCCCGGCGCCTGCTGGAGGCCCTGCTGCGCCTGGAGCTGGCCCAGGGCCGGGACCGCACGGCGGGCCGGAACGCGCCCCGCACCCTGGACCTGGATCTCATCACCACGGACGGCCCGCCGGGGGCCTGGACCTGGCCCGCGCCGGAGGACCTGCGGGCCCTGGGTCCTGAGCTGACGCTGGAGCTGCCCCACCCCCGGGCCTTCAGCCGCCCTTTCGTGCTGGAGCCCTGGCGCGCCCTCTCCGATCCAGGGGCGTGTGGAGGCGTGATTCCGCTGGGCTGAAGGGATCACCACCAAGACACCAAGGCACCAAGAACGACCAAGTCAGAACTTGGTGTCTTGGTGCCTTGGTGGTTCAAGCAGGTGGGATTACTTCGTCCAGCGCTGGATCCAGCCCAGCACGGTCTCGTGCCAGAGCTTGGAGTTGGCGGGCTTGAGGACGAAGTGGCCCTCGCTGGGGAAGTAGAGCAGCTCGCTGGGGATGCCGCGCAGCTGGTGGGCCTGGAAGTTCTGGATGCCCTCCTCGATGGGCACGCGGAAGTCCTGCTCCCCCTGGACGACCAGCATGGGCTTCTTGAAGTGGGCGGCGGCCAGGTGGGGGCTGGCGCTCTCGTAGAGCTTGCGGTTCTGCCAGGGCCAGCCCTTGTTCTCCCAGCGGGGGAACCACAGCTCCTCGGTGGTGGTGGTCATGGAGTCGAGGTTGTAGACGCCGTCGTGGCTCACGAAGCAGGCGAAGCGGTCGGCGTAGTGCCCGGCGATCCAGTTGATGGCGTAGCCGCCGTAGCTGGCGCCGGCGGCGGCGACGCGCTTGGGATCCACGTTGGGGAAGCGCTTGAGGGCGGCGTCGAGGCCGTTCATGAGGTCGCCCATGACCGCGCCGTTCCAGTCGCCGCTGATCTCATTGCAGAAGGCCTGGCCCCGTCCCGTGGAGCCGCGGGGGTTCACCATCACGGTGACGAAGCCCTGGCCGGCGTTGGCCCAGACTTCAGGGTTCCAGCGGTAGCTCCACAGATCGTCCCACTGGCCCTGGGGCCCGCCATGGATGAGGAAGGCCATGGGGTAGGTCTTCTTCGGATCGAAGCCCACGGGTTTCACCACCAGGGCCTGGACCCGGGGCGCCTTCCCGTCCTTGCCGGCGGCGCCGGTGAACCAGAAGCTCTCGGCCCGGTTCAGGCCCAGCTCCTTGGCCAGGGCCTCGTTGTGGTGGCTCACGCGGGCCTTGGCGCCGGTGCCCAGATCCACGGTGTAGACATCGGGCGGCGTGGCGGTGTCGCTGAGGGCCGCCAGCACATGGGTGCCGTCGAGGGGCTGGAAGGCGGCGACGGCCAGGCCGTGGGTGAGCTGAGCCACCTTGCCCGTGGCCCAGTCCCAGCGGAACAGCTCGACCTGCCCCTCGTGGTCGGCGCTGAAGAGGACGCCGTTCGCCACCAGGTGGTACTCGCCCGCGCTGAGATCCGTGTCCCGGGTGGTCTTCACGACCTTCTGGGCCGCGCGGTCATAGGCCCAGAGCTCGAACTTGTCGGACTCGTGGCCCGGCACCCGCTGGGCCCGCCAGAAGAGGAAGCGGCCGTCCGCCGAGTAGCGGGGCGTGCTGTCCTGGGCCGCGTTGAAGGCGGAGAGGTTCGCGGGCTTCCCGCCCCCGAGGCCCACCTCGAAGATGTCCCCGTTGGTGCTGGTGGCGGTGTCCTGCGCCGGGTTGGCGGCGAAGGCCAGGTGCCGGGAATCCGGGGCCCAGGCGAAGTCGTCGCCGGAGGCGAAATCGAAGGGCGTGGGCACGTCGTAGGGCAGGCCCGCGGTCACGTCGCGCGGCGCCGCCGAGCCGTCGCTGGGCACGACGAAGAGGTGGGTGCGCTGCATGGGATCCTTCCACTCGGTCCAGTGGCGGAACATCAGGTTCTTGATGAGGCGGCCGTCGGCCTTCCGTGCTTCCTGGGCCTTCAGGTAGGCCGCGTTCTCCGCCGGATCGCCGCTGGGCACGGTGGCGGAGAGGAAGGCGATCCACTGGCCGTCGGGGCTCCAGCGGGCGGTGGAGGCGCCGCCGGCCAGGGTGGTGAGCTGCCGGGACTTCATGGAACCGAGGTCCACGATCCAGAGCTGGCCGCTCTGCTGGTAGCAGAGGCTGGCGCCATCGGGGCTGAAGCGGGGGCGGGACTGGCTGCCCGGGCCCAGGTCCAGGGCCTTCGGCCCGGCGCCGGGGGTCTCGAGCCAGACGCGGGTGGTGACGGTATTGGCCGCCAGGTCCACGGTGCCGACCTGCCAGGCGAAGGCGCCCCGGCCGGAGCGCTGGGGATCGGCCACGCGGGCCACCTTGAACATGTCGTCGATCTGCATGGGCCGGGCGGCCAGCAGGGCCATGGAGGCCGTGAGGAGGAGGGCGGTGCGCATGGGTGCCTCTTGGGGGATCGGGTCAGGCGTGCCGGTCGGGCCCGGCCTGGCCGGCACGCGGGGGAACGGGGGGACGCAGAGGGCGCGACGCGCCCGGGCGGTCCCCCGGACAGATCAACTCAATACTCGGCCAGCAGGTAGCGCGCGATGACGGTGCGCTGGATCTCGCTGGTGCCTTCGCCGATGGTGCAGAGCTTCACGTCCCGGTAGTACTTCTCCACCGGGTAGTCCTTGACGTAGCCGTAGCCGCCGAGGATCTGCACGGCCTCGTCCGCCACGCGGCAGGCCACCTCGGAGCTGTAGAGCTTGGCCATGCTGGCGGCCTTGGCGTAGGGCAGGCCCTGGTCCTTCAGGCCGGCGGCGCGGTACACCAGCAGGCGGGCCGCTTCGATCTGGGTGCCCATGTCCGCCAGCTTGAACTGGATGCCCTGGTGGCCGGACAGGGGCTGGCCGAAGGTGTGGCGGATCTTGCTGTAGCGGAGGGCCTCCTCGAAGGCCCCCTGGGCCATGCCGAGGCCCAGGGCCGCGATGCTGATGCGCCCGCCGTCCAGGGTCTTCATGGCCTGCTTGAAGCCCACGCCATCGTCGCCCAGCAGGTTGGCCACGGGCACCTTCACGTCCTCCAGGATCAGCTCGGAGGTGTCGCTGGCCCGCAGGCCCAGCTTGTTCTCCTGCTTGCCGGCCCGGAAGCCGTTCATGCCCTTCTCCAGGATGAAGGCGCTGATGCCGTCGGCGCTGCTGCGGCCATCCAGGGCGGGGCGGGTGCGGGCCATCACCACGGCGATGTCGCCCACGGTGCCGTGGGTGATGAAGGTCTTGGTGCCGTTCAGGACGTAGTGGGAGCCCTCCTTCTTCGCGGTGGTGCGCAGGGAGCCCGCGTCGCTGCCCGATCCGGGCTCCGTGAGGCCCCAGGCGCCGATGGCCTGTCCGCTGGCCAGGGGCTTGAGGTACTTCTGCTTCTGGGCCTCGCTGCCCATGGCGAAGATGTGGTTGCTGCACAGGCTGTTGTGGGCGGCCACGGTGATGCCCACGGAGCCGTCCACCCGGGAGAGCTCCTCCACCACCACGGCGTACTCGGCGTAGCCCATGCCGGCGCCACCGTATTCCTCGGGGAAGATGACGCCCATCATGCCCATGGCGCCCAGCTGCTTCACCACGTCCATGGGGAAGGTCTTGGCCTCGTCCCAGGTCATGACATGGGGCCGGATCTCCTTCTCGGCGAACCTGCGCACTTCCTGGCGCAGGGCCTCGACGTGCTCGGGGAGCGTGACATCCATGGGGAACCTCTCGTCAGCGGAAGGTTTCGACGTTCATGGCCGCGAGGGTCCGGGGCGCGGGTGCCTGCAGCTTCTTCTGGAGCAGTTCCTCGGCCTGGGGCATCAGCTCCAGGGCCTTCTGGACCACGGGGTCCGTCTCGCACCCCAGCTTGAAGCCGGCCTCCACCCCGTAGGCCACGTTCTGCATCTCGACGGAGAGCTGCTCCTTCATGGCCTCGCGGTTGGCCTCCCAGTCCTTGTCGGTGTAGGGAAGCTTCTGCTCCAGGGCCCAGGTCTTGAACCTGTCCAGCACCACGTCGTCGGCGTGCTGGCCGGGCTGGATGCCGAAGCGCTCCTTCTCCTGCACGGCGAAGCGGAAGAAGGCGGAGTAGCGGTAGCGGAGGTTGAACACGTACTCGGTGGCCTTGGGCGGCACCACGGTGATGTCGGGGTTGATGCCGCCCCCGCCGTACACCACCCGGCCCAGGTCCGTCTTGTAGGCGGGGCCCTGGGGCTTGGCGTCCTTGTCGTCGTCGGGGTTGTAGTAGTCGTCCAGGCCATGGGTGTAGTCGCGCTGGATGCAGCGGCCCGAGGGGGTGTAGTAGCGGGCGGTGGTGAGGGCCAGGCCCCGGGAGCGGTTGATGGTGAGCACGCTCTGGACCAGGCCCTTGCCCCAGCTGGTCTGGCCCACCACCAGGCCGCGGTCGTGGTCCTGCACGGCGCCGGTGACGATCTCGCTGGCGCTGGCGGTGCCGCGGTTGATGAGGATCACCAGCGGGTAGGGGTCGAACGCGGCGCCCTTGGTGGTGCGGGTCTGGCTCTCCTCGCGGCCGTCCCGCCCCTTCTGGCTGACGATGAGCTGGTCGGGGCCGAGGAGCTGCCGGCAGATGCCGATGGCCGCGTCCAGCACCCCGCCGCCGTTGTAGCGGAGGTCCAGGACGAGCTGCTTCATGCCCTGCTTCTTCAGGGCGGCCACGGCCCGCTCGAACTCGTCGGAGGTGGTCTCGCCGAAGTCCTTGATGTTGATGAAGCCCGTGGTGGGATTCAGCATGAAGCTGTAGTAGACGCTGTTGGAAGGCACCTCGGCCCGGGGGATGGAGAAGCGGATCAGGCCGGGCATGCCCGTGCGCTGGACCGCGATCTCCACGATCGTGCCCTTGTCGCCCCGGAGCTTCTGGAGCGCGGCGTTGGAGCTCATGCCCTCGGTGCTGGCGCCATCGATCTCCTTGATGATGTCGCCGGAGCGGACGCCCAGGCGCTCGGCCGGGCCGCCCTTCATGGGGCTGATGATGGCGATGCCCTGCTCGTGCTGCTGGATGATGGCGCCGATGCCGAAGAAGGAGCCCTTCTGCTCCTCGCGGAGCATCCGGAACTCGCTCTCGTCCATGTAGTTCGAGTGGGGGTCCAGGGTGTGCAGCATGCCCTGGATGGTGGCGTGGGTGAGCTGCTTGGAGGTGGGTGCCTCCGGGCTCTCCTTCTCCACGATGTCCATCACCTCGGTGAGGGTGTCCAGGCTCTTCTGCTTGGCGCTTTCCGCGCCGTTGCGGGCGAGCAGCGGGCCGGTCACGGCCACCGTGGCCAGCATCACCAGCCACATCCAGTTCCGTTTGACGAAGCGGGCCATGCGGCTCCCCCGGGGCGAACGCCTCCCTCCAGCATACGACCGGACCGGGACGGGGGCGATGCCCGGGGAATCCTTAGAACCCCTGGAGAATCCGCTGGGCCACGGGGGCCATCCGTTCCTTCCGGGCCCGGGTGGCGTGGACGATGCTCTCGAAGGTCCGGTAGGCCGTCTCGAGGTCGTCGTTGACCACGAGGTAGTCATAGGCGTGGTACAGCTCCAGCTCATGCCGGGCATGCTTCAGGCGGATGGCCACCTGCTCGTCCGAGTCCTTGCCCCGCCCGCGCAGGCGCTGCTCCAGCGCCGCGGCCGAGGGGGGCAGGATGAAGATCATCTGGGCGTCGGGGATGGCCCGGCGCAGGTTGAGGGCGCCCGTGGTCTCGATGTCCAGCAGGATGTCCACCCCGCTGGCGAGTTGCCCCTCCAGCCAGGCGCGGCCGGTGCCGTAGCGCTGGCCGTAGACCTGCACCCACTCCACGAAGCCCCCCTCCCGCACCATGGCGTCGAAGCGCGCGTCATCCACGAAGAAGTAGTCCCGGCCGTCCACCTCCCCGGGCCGGGGCTTCCGGGTGGTGAAGGAGATGGAGAACCGCAGGTCCGCCACCGAGGCCACCAGCCGCTGCACCAGCGTGGACTTGCCCGCCCCGGACGGCGCGGACACGACGAAGACGTTGCCTGGGTGGTCGAGCAAGGGCATCCTCCAGCCTCCACTCTAGCGGAACGGGCTCCCGGCCTCTCTGGGGGCGGTGCGTTGCGGGGTCCCCGATCCTGCCGTATCGTGTCCCGTCCCACATCCCTGTCCCGACTTCAACCTGGTGCTCGCCGTCCCCGGAGGAGGGTCCATGGCCAAGAATCTCGTGTTCTGCGCGGACGGCACCTGGAACGGCCCCGGCGAGGCGGAACAGGGCGCCCGCTCCGGCAGCCCCACCAACGTCTTCAAGCTCTTCGGGAACCTGGACGGCACCGACTCCCCGGACTCCCTCCGCTTCGCCGATGAGCAGGAACGCCAGGCCGTGGATGCGGCGGGGCAGACGGTCCAGGTGGCCAAGTACCTCCATGGGGTGGGGGATTCGGAGAACCCGCTGGTGAAGTTCCTCGGGGGGGCCTTCGGCGCGGGCCTCATCGCCCGGGTGGTCCGGGGCTACACCTTCCTCTCCCGCAATTACGCGCCGGGGGATGCGATCTACCTCGCGGGGTTCAGCCGCGGCGCCTACACCGCCCGGGCCCTGGCCGGGCTGGTGGCGAAGCAGGGTCTGATGGACGCGACGAAGCTCGACCTGACGGACAAGGAGGCGGCCTACCGCTGGGGTTCGGCCGTGTGGTACCGGCACCAGCGGTCCCTGCGGGGCGGCTTCCTCGGCCGGCTGGAATCCTTTGTGGCGGACCTGCCCGGCTTCTTCAACCAGGCGCCGGCGGCGGACCGGATGCTCGACGTCCCGATCCGGGCCGTGGCCGTGTGGGACACGGTGGGCGCCATGGGCATCCCGGCCTTCGCCGCGGACCACGACCGCCTGGACCAGTTCCGCTTCGCGGACACCCGGCTGAGCCCCAAGGTGGCCTGCGGCCTCCACGCCGTCTCCGTGGACGAGGCCCGCCAGGACTTCGATCCCACGTTCTGGGATCCGGACCCCCGGATCGTCCAGGCCCTCTTCCCCGGGGCCCACGCCGATGTGGGGGGCGGCTATCCCGCCGGGGCGGAGAGCGGCCTGTCGGACGGGGCGCTGGCCTGGATGCAGGACCAGCTCGCGGGCCAGGGCCTCCGCCTCGCGGCGCATCCGGCCTGGGTGCCGGCCCCCGCAGCCATGGGCGCGGCCCACCGGCCCTGGGCCCATTTCCCCTGGGTCCACCTGCCCATGGGACCCCGGGCCATCCCGGCGGGCCTGCGCCTCCACCGCTCCGTCCTCGACCGCATGGCCGCGGGGCCGGTGGTGCCGGAACCGGGCATGGCCGCGGAGGCCTACGCCCCGGCCAACCTCGGGGCCTACGTGGCCGGCGGCGCCGCGAAAGCCGGCGTGGTCATGGCGTGACGGTGGGGGCCGGCCAGCCCGCCCGCACGTCCACCCGGTTGTCGTAGAAGGTGCTGCCGCCGCCACGGTCCGTGAGGCGCTGGGAGGTGAGGGCGTTCACGGTGCGGTCGCCCGGCGCGAACCGGCGCCACCACACGCCCTCGGCCACGGCCAGGCCGCCCGGCACCTTGGCCGTCGTCTTCAGCGTGAAGGCCACCGCGCCCAGGCCGTTGAAGGCTGTCACGGGATCGCCGTCCGCCAGCCCGCGGGTCGCGGCCTCGGCGGGGTTCAGGAGGAGGGTCATGGCGCCCATGCGCCGCCGCAGGTCCTCCCGCTCGTGGAAGGTGGAGTTGAGCCCCTGGACCGCGGGAGCCGTGACGAGCTGGAGGGGATGGGGATCCTCCGCGCTGTGCGATGGGAAGTAGCGGGGCAGCGGTTCGGGATCGCGGGGGTTGAGGACCTCCACTTTTCCGCTGGGCGTGGCGAACCGCAGGCCGGCGCCCCTTCCCGGATCCAGGTCCACGGCGAGGCCCTGGTCCAGGCGGGCGGTGTCCACCCCGTCCCGCCAGGGGTGGGGCGCCGCCAGCAGGGCATCGATGAGGTCGTCCGCGGATTGCGAGAACACCGCCTCCGTGAACCCCATGGTCCGGGCCAGGGCCTGGAACACTTCGAGGTTCGAGCGGCTCTCCCCCACGGGCGGCACCACGGGGCGGGCCCGCTGGATGCAGTAGGAGCCGTAGGCGCGGTAGAGGTCGCTGTGCTCCAGGGACGAGGTCGCGGGCAGCACCAGGTCGGCGAACAGGGCGGTGTCGGTCAGGAACCGCTCGTGGACCACGGTGAACAGGTCCTCCCGCGCCAGGCCGCGCAGCACGGCGTTCTGGTCCGGCGTCACAACGGCGGGGTTGGCATGGTAGACGTAGAGCGAGGCCACCGGCGGATCCTGCAGCTCGTTGAGGGCCCGGCCCAGCTGGTTCATGTTGATCGTGCGGACGGGCCCGGGCAGCAGGTCCTCCCGCTCCAGGAGGCGCATGGGGAAGGCTTCGCCGGTGCTGGTGGAGGCGAAGGCCCCCCCGCCGGGCTTGGCGTAGGCCCCCACGAAGGCCGGCAGGCAGGCGAGGGTGCGCAGGGCCATGGCCCCGTTCCCGTAGCGGGAGAGGCCGTTGCCCGGGCGGAGGTGCGGGTCCCGGGCCCGCCCGTAGGCCTCCGCCAGTTCGCGGAGGGTGGCCGCGGGCACGCCCGTGATCGCCTCGACGCGCTCCGGCGGGTAGTCCGGCAGGATGCGAGCCCGCAGGTCCGCCGCGCCCTGGACGTGGGCGGCGAGGAAGGCCTCGTCGCAGAGGTCCAGGCGGTCGAGGAGGTGGAGGATCCCCAGGGCCAGGGCCCCGTCCGTGCCCGGCCGCACATGCACCACGCGGTCGCAGAGGGGCGCGGTGGCGTGGTCGTAGGTGTCGATGAGCCACACCTGGGCGCCGTTCCGCTTGGCCTCCCGCACGGCGTGGAGGCTGTGGACGGTCGTGGCCGCGGCGTTGATGCCCCAGAGCAGGATGAGGTCGCTGACCGCGCAGGCGTCCGGGTGCGGCGCCGGCGTGGCGCCCATTACCAGGGCCCAGCCCGCGCCCTTGGCGGGCGAGCAGATGGTGCGGTCCAGCTTCGAGGCGCCCAGGCGGTGGAAGAAGGCATGGCCCGCGTTGCGCTGCACCAGGCCCATGGTCCCCGCGTACGAGTAGGGGAGGATGGCCTCGGCGCCGTGGGTGGCCGCGATCCCCCGCCACCGCTCCGCGATGCGATCCAGGGCCTCGTCCCAGCCGATGGGTGCGAAGGCGCCGCCGCCCTTGGGCCCGGTGCGCAGAAGGGGCGTCGTCAGCCGCTCCGGGTGGTGCACCGTGTCCTGGTAGCGGTTCATCTTGGGGCAGAGGCTCCCCCGGGTGAACGGATGCTCGGGATCCCCCGTCACCTCCGCGGCCCGGCCGTCCTCCACCCGCACCACCAGACCGCAGGCGTCGGGACAATCGTAGGGGCAGACGGAACGGTGAAGGCTGGACGACATGGGGCCCCCCGGCGGAAGGCCCCATTGTCTCCAGAATCGGCAGGAATGGACCAGCCCCGGTCCCCCCGGGCGGCCCGTCCCGGGATTATCCTGGCCCCAGGGATCCCCCCATGGGCCACGCCTCCCTCCGACCCGGACACGGCACCTACGATCGCCTGGTGACGCGGCTCAACCGCTTCCCCCAGGGCGCGCCGCCCTCGGAGCGGCTGTTCCAGATCCTCCGTCTGCTGCTGAGCGAGGAGGAGGCCGGGCTCCTGGCCCAGGTGCCCATCCGGCCCTTCACCGCCCGCCGCGCCGCCGCGATCTGGCGGATCCCCGAGGCGAAGGCGGAGGCCGCGCTGGAGGCCCTCGCAGCGCGGGCCATGCTGCTGGATTTCCCTCAGGGCGGGGAGACGCGCTATGTGCTGCCGCCGCCCATGGCGGGTTTCTTCGAGTTCT
The DNA here is from genome assembly GCA_021778785.1 of Acidobacteriota bacterium. Taxonomy (GTDB): domain Bacteria; phylum Acidobacteriota; class Holophagae; order Holophagales; family Holophagaceae; genus Geothrix. The sequence continues at coordinate 32 of JAJYBX010000010.1, read as the reverse complement.
CCCTGATGCGGGTGCGGGGGGACGTGGACCAG
>JAJYBX010000009.1 GCA_021778785.1 Acidobacteriota bacterium | reverse complement strand
CACCCTCGGGACTCTCGCCCCTCAGGCCAATGTTCTGGTCGTTTATCTCGGTCCCCCTCGCCATCCTCAGACAACTCGGGAAACCCTCAAAGGCTTCCTATTTCCCTATCCGGTTTTCAAAGACGCCCCCAGGAACTCCCCGTCCCCAGCTCCCCGCAGCCTCAACTGCGCAGGACATTTAGATTAGCACAGGCGCCCGAAGGCGCAAGCGGAAATTTTCGGAGGGGCCCGCCGCGACTGCATCTTCGGCGGATTGGATTGAAAACCCGCACCAGACTTGGGTTTTCCCGCCCTGCACCCTGCATGGCGAGCGCCCGCGCGCCTCTCGTCTGGTCCATCATGATGGGAACCCATTCCCGCCTGGAGGCCCCATGGCCCTCATCCGCAAGGCCGTCATCCCCGTCGCCGGGCTCGGCACGCGATTCCTGCCCGCCACCAAGGCCCAGCCCAAGGAGATGCTGCCCCTGGTGGACAAGCCGGTCATCCAGCACGTGGTCGAAGAGGCCATCCGCGCCGGGGTCGAGCATCTGGTGCTGGTCACGGGCCGCGGCAAGCAGGCCATCGAGAACCATTTCGACGTCGCCTACGAACTGGAGGACACCCTGCGCCGCCGAGGGAAGCAGGACGACCTCGACCAGGTGCAGGGCATCACCCACCTCGCCCAGTTCGCCTACGTCCGCCAGGGGGAGCCCCTCGGCCTGGGCCATGCCGTGCTCTGCGCGCGCCACGCCATTGGCGACGAGCCCTTCGCCCTCCTCCTCGGAGACGATGTGTTTGATGAGCGGGATTCCGCGCTCGAGGCGCTGATCGCCGCCTTCAACGCCACCGGCAAGTCGGTGGTGGGCGTCCAGGAGGTCCCCGAGGACCATGTCTCCCGTTACGGCATCGTGAACGCCCCCGAGGATCATGATGCCGCATGGAATGTGACAACGATTGTCGAAAAGCCAGCGCCCGCGGAGGCCCCCAGCCGATGGGCCGTAGTGGGCCGGTACGTGCTCACGCCACGGGTGTTCGAGCACCTGGCCCAGCTGGAGCCTGGCGTCGGCGGCGAGTACCAGCTCACGGACGCCCTCGCGCGCCTCGCCGGGGAAGGCCAGCTCGTGGCCGCTCCCATCCCCGCCAAGCGCTACGACACGGGGGACAAGCTCGAGTATCTGAAGGCCAATGTCGAGTTCGCCCTCAAGCGCGAGGATCTCCGCGAGGCCTTCACGGCCTACCTGAAGGCGCTGGCGACCACGCTCTAGCTAGCGCCGCCGCAGCCGCAGCGCGTTGAGCACCACCGTGAGGGAGCTCAGGCCCATCGCGAGCCCCGCCAGCATGGGCCCCCCGAACCGTTCCAGCTGGCCGAAGGCGGCCAGGGGCACCAGCACGAGGTTGTAGCCGAAGGCCCAGCCCAGGTTCTGGCGGATGATGCGTGCGGTCCGCCCCGCCAGGCGCCGGGCCTCCAGCACCGGCTCCAGTCCCGCCCGCAGCAGCACCAGGGGCGCCGCGGCCATGGCCGCGCCGGTGCCCTGCTGACCCGCCCCGGAGCCCATGGCAATTCCGCAATCGGCCTGGGCCAGGGCCGGGGCGTCGTTCACGCCGTCACCCACGAACCCCACCACCGCGCCCGAGGCCTGGAGGGCCTTGATCCGCTCGAGCTTCTCCTCGGGGCGCAGGCCCGCCGCCACCGAATCGATGCCCGCCGCCTGGGCCATGGCGCGTCCCGGCGCCTCCCGGTCGCCCGTGAAGAGATGCAGGCGCAGCCCCTGGGCCCGCAGCCTGGCGATCACCGTCGGGGCTTCCGGCCGGAGGCGGTCCCCCAGCACGAAGACCCCCAGCAGCCCATGGGGCCCCGCCAGTCCCACGGATGTCCCATCGGGATCCTCCGTCGGGAAGGCCATCCCCAGGAAGGCCTGGCTGCCGAGCCGATAGGCCGTGCCGGACAAGGAACCGCTGATCCCCCCGCCCGGGTGGGCCCGGAAGCCCTCCACGGGCAGAAGCCCGCCGCCATGGGCCGCCACCAGGCCCCGGGCGATGGGGTGCTCCGAATCCCGCTCCAGGCTGGCCGCGATGCCCACCAGCTCCGCCTCGTCGAGGTCGCCCAGCACCTGCACCGACCGGAGGCGGGGCCGGCCCTCCGTGAGGGTTCCCGTCTTGTCGAAGGCCAGGTCGGTCGCCTTGCCCAGGGCCTCCAGGGCCGCGGCATCCCTCACCAGCACGCCCCGCCTCGCCGCCGCCCCGAGCCCCACCATCACGGCCACGGGCGTGGCCAACCCCAGGGCGCAGGGGCAGGCGATGACCAGCAGCGTCACGGCCGGACGCCAGGCGAGGGCCAGACTGCCCTGGGTCCACCACCAGCCCCCCAGGGTGAGCAGCGCGAGGAGGAGGATGGCCGGCACGAAGACGGCGCTGATGCGATCCGCCAGATCCTGGGCCGGGGCCTTGGATCCCTGGGCCTGGGCCACCAGGTGCGCCATCCGCGCCAGCTGGGTCTCCGCGCCCACCGCGAGGACCTCCATCTCCAGGGCCGCGCCGTGGACGACGGTGCCGGCCACCAGGGTCTCCCCTGCGGCCTTGGGCACGGGCAGGGGCTCGCCCGTGAGCATGGATTCGTCCACCTCCGCCTGGCCCGAGGCCACCCGGCCATCCGCCGGAACCGCATGGCCGGGGAGGATCCGCACCCGGTCCCCCTTCTGCAGGGCGCTCACGGGCACTTCGGTGATCGCCCCATCCGACCCCAGCCGAAGGGCCGTGGGCGGCGCCAGGGAGAGCAGCTCCTTGAGGGCATCCGTGGCCCGGGTCTTGGCCCGCGCCTCCAGGTACTTGCCCGTGAGGAGGAAGGCCACCAGGGCCGCGGCCGTCTCGAAGCTCAGGTGATGTGCGCCCCGCAGCCATTCGGCCACCGCGAAGGTCCAGGCCACGCCGGAGCCCAGGGCGATGAGGGTATCCATGGAGGCCTGGCCGTGGCGGGCCTGCCGGGCCGCGCGGCGGAAGAAGCCTCCCCCCGCCCAGAACACCACCGGCGCCGACAGCAGGGCCTGCAGCCATCCGGGCAGGTGGATTCCCAGCCCCGGGATCATCGCCAGGATCATGGGGGCGGTGAGGATCAGGGCCACCCGCATCCGCCGCCTTGCAGGCGCGAGATCCTCCTCCACCGGGGCCGCTTCCGAGGCCGGTCGGTCGAGGCCGTAGCCGGCTTCAGTCACCTGTTCCGCCAGGGTCTCGAAGGAGGCCGCCCCTTCCACCGTGGCCTGGTTCGTGGCCAAGTTCACCACCACGGACGTGACCCCGGGGGCGGCCTTGAGCGCCTTCTCCACATGCCGCACGCAGCTGGCGCAGGTCATGCCGGTGACGGTGTAGGTCTCGGTGCTCACGGACGCCTCCGGAGTCGCGGTCCGGCCCGGGGGATCAGGCCTTCCGGCTCATCTCGTAGCCGGCCTCAGCCACCTGGACGACCAGGGTCTCGAAGCTGGCGCTGCCTTCCACGGTCGCGCTGGCACTGGCCAGATCGACGGTCACGGCCGTGACGCCGGGCGTGGCCTTGAGGGCCTTCTCCACATGGCGGACGCAGCCGCCGCAGGTCATGCCCTTCACGGTGTAGGTCTCGGTGCTCATGCCGTTCCTCCGGGTTCAGGCGCGGGCCAGGGCCGGCAGACGTTCCGCCTGGGCCAGCAGGATCTCCATCAGGTTGCAGCCCAGCTCGCTGTTGGCGCCATCAGGCGTGTTCAGGGTGATGCGCAGCACCTCCACGAGCAGCTGGATCTCGCTGAGCTTGGCCTCCAGGGCCGAGAGCTTCTCGCCCAGGGCCTGGCGCACGTGCTGGCAGGGCACCGTGTCCTGCCGCAGGGCGCGCAGGAGGTGCTCCACTTCCTCGAGGGTGAAACCGGCGGCCTGGGCGGCCCGCAGCATGCGGACCCAGTGCATGGCCTCCGGGGGGAAGAGGCGGTAGCCCTTGGGCGACCGCGGCAGCTCCCCGAACACGCCGGTGTCCGCGTAGAAGCGCAGGTTCCGCGCGGAGATGCCCGTGAGCTTGGCCAGCTGGCCGATCTTCAGGAGCTTGATGGGGCGGAGGGTGGAGACTTCGGCGGCAGCCATGCGGACCTCCCGGGTCGAGGCCTTCAGCATAAGTTTCCAGTTACATGAAAGGTCAAGGACGGGAATCACAACTTGGTTATATGGCTTTGGATCGATCGATGACGAGGTGCAGGAGGGTCACCGCCGCCGGGGTGATGCCCGGGATGCGGCTGGCCTGGCCCAGGGTCTCGGGCCGATGCAACTTGAGTTTTTCTTTCACTTCTGTGGAAAGCCCCGGCAGGTGCTCCACCCGGAAATCCGCGGGGATACGCACGTGGTCCCAGGCCCGCTGGCCCTCCAGCAGGCGGGCCTCCCGCTCCCGGTAGCCCGCGTAGCGCAGCTCGAAGAGGAGGAGGTCGCGTTCCAGGGCCGGGTCCCAGCCGGACTGGGGTGCCGCCCAGCCCTCCAGCAGGCCGAGGCAGTCGTCCGCATCGGCCGGCGTCAGCTGCTGGCGCCGCAGGAAATCCGAGAGGCTCAGGCCCGCATCCAGGCGCAGTTCGGCCCTTTCTGCCACGGGCCCGAAGGGGCTGGTCTGCGTCACCCAGGCCGCCTCGCACTGGGTCCGCAGGCGCTCCCGGCGTGCCAGCTTGGCTTCCACCCGGGCCTGCTCCCCCGGGGCGAGGGCCCCCACCTCCCGGGCCACGGCCAGCAGGCGGGCGTCCGCCAGGTCGCAGGCCAGGCCCAGCCGGTGCTCGGCCCGGGCCGTGAGCATCCGGTAGGGCTCGTCGGTCCCCTTGGTGACGAGGTCATCCACCATCACGCCCAGGTAGGCCTGGTCGCGGCCCAGCACGACCGGCTCCCGCCCCTGCAGCCAGCGCGCGGCATTGATCCCGGCCAGGAGCCCCTGGCCCGCGGCCTCCTCGTAGCCGGTGGTGCCGTTGATCTGGCCCGCGAACCACACGCCCTCCAGGCCGCGGAGGGACAGGTCCCGGTCGAGTTGCAGGGGGTCGAAGCTGTCGTACTCGATGGCGTAGCCGGGCCGCAGGATCTCGGCCCGCTCGAAGCCCGGCAGGCTGCGCACCATGCGGAGCTGCACCTCCGGGGGCATGGAGGTGGACAAGCCCGCCAGGTAGATCTCCTCGGTCTCCAGGCTCTCGGGCTCCACGAAGATCTGGTGGTGGCCCTTGTCGGGGAACTTCACGAACTTGTCCTCGATGGAGGGACAGTAGCGGGGCCCGACGCCCTCGATGTGGCCCCCGTAGAGGCTGGATCGGCGGAGGTTCTCGCGGACGATGGCCTCGGTCGCGGGCGTGGTGTGCACGATGTGGCAGGGCACCTGGGGCTGGGGGATGCCTTCGCTGAAGAAGCTGAAGGGCCGGGGCGGATCGTCCCCCGGCTGCACCTGGAGGCGGGTGAAGTCGATGCTGGCCCGGGCCAGGCGGGGGCTGGTGCCCGTCTTCAGGCGGCGGTTCCGGAGGCCCAGGGCCTTCAGCTGCTCGGCCAGATGGGTGCTGGCGGGTTCCCCCGCGCGGCCCGCCTCCAGCCGCTTCTCCCCGATGAGCACCCGGCCGTTCAGGAAGGTCCCGCTGGTGACCACCACCGCCTCGCAGGGGAGGATCGAGCCGTCCAGCAGCTCCACGCCCCGCAGGCCCCGGGTGTCCGCCTCCCACAGGAGGGCCGCGGCCGTGCCCTGGCGGAGCTTCAGGTGGGGCGTGCCCTCCAGCAGGCGCCGCGCGGCGATGCGGTACTTCACCTTGTCCGCCTGGGCCCGGGGCCCGCGCACGGCCAGGCCGCGACTCTCGTTCAGGATGCGGAAGTGGATGCCCGTGGCGTCGATGAGGCGGCCCATGGCGCCCCCCAGGGCGTCCAGCTCCCGCACCATGTGGCCCTTGCCCACGCCGCCAATGCTGGGGTTGCAGCTCATCTGGCCGATCTGGTCCAGGTTCATGGTGAGCAGGGTCGCGTCCAGGCCCATGCGGGCGGCGATCTGTGCCGCCTCGATCCCGGCATGCCCGCCGCCGATGACCACGATCCGCTTCAAACGCCCTCCAGAGGTAGCAAGCATACCGGGGCGGGTTTCCCCGGGCATGACCCCGGGAACGGCCCATCCTTGGATTCCGGAGGACTGTGAGAGACTTTTCCCATGCGCCCCCGCCTCAGCCCCGAAGAACGCAAAGCCCGCCGCATCCGCGCCGTCCGGCGCTCCATGTTCGTGCTGCCCTCCAGCATCACCATGGCGTCCGTGTTCTGCGGCTTCTCCAGCGTGGTCATGTCCCTCAATGCCGCGGGCGCCACGCCGGAACGCTTCTTCCTCTGGGCGGCGGGCCTGCTGGTGCTGGCCGGGATCTTCGATGGCCTGGACGGCCGGGTGGCCCGGGCCACCAACACCGCCACGGAGTTCGGCGTCCAGCTCGACAGCCTGGCGGACGTGGTGAGCTTCGGCATGGCGCCCGCCATCCTGGCCTACCGGTACGGCTTCTTCCAGATGGGCATCCACGACTCCCACATCCGGGCCGCGGGCTGGGCCGCCTCCTTCGTGTTCACGGCCTGCGGGGCCCTGCGCCTGGCGCGGTTCAACGTCCAAGTGGGCTCCGTGGATCCCCGCTACTTCGTGGGCCTGCCCATCCCGGCGGGCGCGGCGGTGGTGGCGTCCATCATCATCTGGCGCCCGACCCCCCCGGCTTCGGCCCTCCACGCCTACCTGTTCGCGGCGGTGCTCTTTCTCGTCGGGCTGCTGATGGTGTCCACGATCCGCTTCCCCAGCTTCAAGAAGCGGGCGGGGAATCCCCGGGCCGCCATGTTCACCAGCCTGGCGATCGTCCTGCTCTTCGCCCTCATGATCCTGTTCCAGCAGCGTTTCTTCGTGGGCTTCTTCGCCACCTACATCCTGCTGGGCGTGGCCCTCAACCTGGCCTGGAAGGCGGGCTGGCGGGGCATCCTCCCGCCCCACGACGGGGCGGAGGAGATGGAGCCCGTCATCCACTGAGGTCCGGAAGGATTCAGAGCGAAGTGGCCCCCGTCGGCACGGGGACGCCGGCCACGGCAGCCACCTTGGCGTTGCAGAGCAGCTTGCCGCCGGTGCCGGAGCCGATGGCCAGGGCTGCGCCCTGCTTGGCGCCCGCCTCGGTGGTGGCGGCGGTGGGCACCTTCTGGGCCGCCATGCGCTGGATGAGGAAGCTGGCGGCGGAGGAACCATCGCCGGCCACGTGATCGCCCTCCAGGAGGACGACGGCATCGGGCTTGTGCCCACTGAGCATGCCGATGGCCTTGCCCATGTCCTGGGGGCCCTTCACGTCCACCACGAGCACCTTCATGCCCGCAGCGGCGGCGGTGAGGGCATTGAGCGCCGGCCGGCTCGCATTGGCATCGCAGACCACGGCCACGCTGGCCTTCCCGGGCCAGGCCTTCTTGATGGCGCCGAACAGCGCCTCGTAGTCGCCGGCGGAGAGCAGCGACGCCGAAAGCATGACCAGGGCCAGGAGAGCGGGGCGGGACTTGGACATGGGTACCTCCACCCGCTTCCCATCGGCAGTTCGGGGGCCAAGCTGGAGGGCTGGATGTTTAGACTTTTTTTTCCGATCAGCTCAGGATGCCGGCGATGCAGGCGCTCAGGAAGTTCGCCAGGGTGCCCGCCAGCATGGCGCGCACGCCCAGCCGGGCGAGGTCGCCCCGGCGTTCCGGGGCGAGGGCGCCGATGCCGCCCACCTGGATGGCGATGCTGCTGAAGTTGGCGAACCCGCAGAGGGCGAAGGTGGAGATGAGCTTGGCCTTCGCCGACAGGGTGGTCATCTGGCCCAGATCCAGGAAGGCCACGAACTCGTTCACCACCATGCGCTTGCCCAGGAGGCCGCCCACCTGGCCCGCCTCGGACCAGGGCACGCCCATGAGGAAGGCGGGGACCTTGAAGACCCAGCCCAGCACCCACTCCAGGCTGAAGCCGGGATGGATGGCCTGCATCAGGCCGTTGATGAGGAAGATGAGGGCGATGAACGCGATGAGCATCACCGCCACGTTGAAGGCCAGCTGGCCGCCCTCGAAGGCGCCGCGGGCCGCGGCGTCCAGGACGTTGGCATCGTGATTGGGGATGTCCACCTTGACCTCGCCACTGGTCTCGGGGACCTCCGTCTCCGGCTCCAGGATCTTGGCCATCATCACGGCCCCGGGCGCCGTCATGATCACGGCCGTGAGCAGGTGGACGATGTCCACGTGGGCCACCTGCACGTAGGCCACCATGATGCTGCCGGAGACGTGGGCCATGCCCGCGGTCATGACCACCATCAGCTCGCTGCGGGTCATGCGGGTCAGGAAGGGCCGGATGGTCAGGGGCGCCTCGGTCTGGCCCATGAGGATGCTGGCGGCCACGTTCACGCTCTCCGCGCCGGAGACCTTGAGGAACCGGCCCATGGCCCGGGCCGCGGCGCCCACCACCCACTGCATGACGCCCAGGTAGTAGAGGACGGCGAAGATGCTGGCCACGAAGATGATGGTGGGCAGCACGGCGAAGGCGAAGACCATCCCCACCTTCCCGCCGGGCCCGTCGGACAGCGATCCGAAGACGAAGCTGGCCCCCGCGTGGGCGTAGTCCATCAGGTGCTGGACCACCACCCGCATGCGGTCGAAGGTGGAGCCCACCAGGTTGCCGCGCAGCAGGCCCAGGATGATGACGGCGAAGAGGGACCAGTTGAGGGTCCGGTTCTCGTAGCCCGCGAACCGGCGCAGGGCCATGGGAAGGAACATCAGGGCCAGCACCACCCACCCGGCCCCGCGCGGGAACGGGAGGAAGCCCAGCAGGCCGGAGAGGGCCGTGCCCTTCAGCACCACCACCGCGAAGATCCACTGCAGGCCGAGGCCCCAGGCCACGGTCCGCCAGTGGATGGCGCTGCGCTTGTGGGACAGGGCGTACGCAAGGGCCATGAAGGCCACGATTCCGGCCAGACCGATGAAGCGATCCATCTCGGCTCCTAGAGTTCCTTGTTCAGGGCCTCGACGGCCTGCTCCATGTAGAACCGGGCCCGGCCCAGGAGGCCCTCCCGCTGCAGGACGAGCACCAGGGTGCATTGCTCCCGGGCGCCCATCATGAGGATCCAGTGCTGGTCCGTGGCGAAGGCCACCTGCTTCACCTCACCCCGGTCGAACTCCTCCACGGCCTGCTGGAGGTGCCGCTTCACCACGTGCTGGTAGGCGCCCAGGAGCTGGAGGGCCTCGTTGGAGACCTGGATGGTCCGCGAACAGATGGCATCCCCGTCGCGGTCGTTGAAGGTGCCGGCGAGCGCCTCTGGCACCCGCTCGATCAACTGATCCAGGATCTGCTGGAACATGGGGGAACTCCGATGGTGGAACGTGCCACCAGCATGACCGCTCTAGATTCCCCGCGCCACTTGCAGGGCCCAGACGCCCAGAAGCAGCGCCACCGCCAGGAACCGCCAGCCCCGGCCCTGGGGCAGGGGCGGATAGGGAAGGCCCCGGAAGGCGCGGGTGAGATCCCAGGCCCCGAGCAGGGGCAGGAGGGCCAGGACCACGACGGCCGCCGGATGCCAGTGGAAGGCCTCCCGCCACCGCCCCTGGCCCAGGGCCAGGACGCACCGCGTGAGGCCGCAGGTGGCGCAGGGGATGCCCGTGAGCGCCTTGAGGGGACAGGCGGGCAGGGACGGCAGCCAGGGCGCCAGGAGGCCCAGAAGGCGGATCCCCAGGGCCGAGGCCACGGTCCCCAGGGCGATCCAGGGCACGCGCCTCACCCCGCCCGCCCCAGGAGGATCAGGACAGCTGCTGCGAAGGCGAGGGCGAAGAGGCCCATCAGGACCGCGTGGAGGACGGTGGCGGCGACCCCCTTCCAGGTCTCGCAGCCGTGGAAGGCCGCCAGGGAGAAGCCCCGGAGGATCCACAGGTAGCCCTCCAGCAGCGCCAGGGGGAGCGCGAACCCCAGGCCCGCCACCGGGAGGAGGCCCAGCAGGCCCACCCAGCTGCCCAGGGCCGCCACCCGCAGGGCCTCGGCCTCGGCCACCAGGCTGATCCGGAAGCCCCGCTTCTGCTTCAGCCCCCCCAGCGCCCAGAGGCAGGTGTGGTCCCAGACCGCATCGTGGAGCCAGATGCCGAGGACGCCCAGGGGCACCAGGACCAGGAGCCAGGCGGCGACGATCCCGGGGCCGGGCGCAGGGGGCAGGTGCGCCAGGAGCTCGCGCAGGTCGTCCGGGTCCACCCACGCGGGCAGGAGGATCCCCGTCCAGGCCGGGAGGCGGCCCGCGCGGAGGCCCTCCCAGGCCCGGAGGGCGGACCAGGCCGTGATCCCGGCATGGAGGAAGGCCGGCGGCAGCCACCAGGCCAGCATCCGGCCCAGGGAGGGCCCCAGGGCCGGGGTCTCGGCGGCCAGGTCCCGGAAGGCCGGGGCGGGCCGTCGCAGGATGTCCAGGGCCCGCCGGAGCCCCGCCATCACTTCCTCAGGAAGAGGGTCTCGAACTCGCGCAGGGCCACCGGATCCCCGTCCCGCTTGAGGGGGATGTAGAAGTCCATGGGGTTCAGATCCGCGAATTCGCCGAAGGTGGCGACGTTCCCGTTGATGTAGGCGATGAACTCGTCCTGGCGGCCCTTGATGTAGCCCCGGAAGGGGCGGGCCACGAAGCCCAGCAGGGCCGAATCCAGGGCCGTCCAGGTCTGGAGGTCCGTCTCGAACCCGTCCTTGCCCTCCCAGTAGTGGTAGGAGGTCAGCATCCGGGCCCCCACCGCGAAGGGGGTCTTGAGCCGCCCCTTCTCCGCGCGGCCCTCCACCAGGTACACCCGGTGCCCAGGGGCCCGGTACACAAGGCGCAGGGTGCCCCGCAGGCCCTTGCCATCGTCGATGCTCCAGGCCCCATCGGGGTGGATGAAGGCGTGGAAGGCCGGCACAAACTGGCACTGGCGCCACATGGCGGCCGATACCCGGGGGTGGTCGAAGAGCTTCTCCATGGTGGCCAGGCGCACGTGCTTGGGCGGGGTCCGCGTCTCGAAGACGAAGTCGGCCCGGCCCACGATCTCCCGGGCCTCCGCCTGGGCCTCCGGCGGAAGCCGGCCCAGGAAGGAGAGGTCCTGGGCCCCCGCGGTGGCGGCCAGGAGGGCGAGGATCGGAATCAGCAGGGCTCGCATCCGAAAACGCTAGCACTCCCGGGCGGCATTGTGGTTCTTGACTCGGTGCCCGACCCGGCCGATGGGAACTGGGATGGCCTTACCCCTCCGCCACGTGCCCCTCACGCCCCTGGACGAGCTCCGCTCGCTCCTGGGAACCCATGTCGAAGGGGACGGCGCCTTCCAGGTACGGCTCCACCAGCTCCTCCAGCACCTGAGACACCAGGCCCTGCCCGAGCTGGGGGCCCGCCTCCTCAATCCGACCTCCTCCTCGGGCCTCAAGCGGACCCTCTACGGCGCCACCACCAAATTCGACTGGCCGGAATGGGTGCCCCACCTCCTCAAGGCCCTCCTGCAGGAATCCGATCTCGGGGTGTTCGACGAGGGCTGCTCCGCCCTCGGCCGGTTGGAGCTGCGCTCAGCCCGGGAGGCCCTGCTCCGGCTGGCCGCCCAGCGCGCCGACGCCGACCGCCAGCTCATCCTGAAGCGGGAGCTGGCGGCCATGGAGGCCACGCAGCCCCTGGTCTTCTACCTGGGCCGCCTGATGGAGGGGCAGGGCAACCCCCGCCTGGCCCACCAGGGCGCCCGCTGCCTGGCCGCGCTCGCCGAGCCCCCGGACCTGGGGACGCTCCTCGAGGCCCTGCCGGCGGCGGATCCCCTGGCCCACCGTCTCCTCCTCCGCGCCATCGCGGAACTGCCTGGCGGCGAGGCGGGCGGGCGGCTGCTGGCCCTCTTCCAGGACACCCTCCGGGAGCTGCAGGATCTGGAGGCCCTGGAGGCCCTGGCCGGCCGCCTGCCGTCCGTGCCGCGCACGGCCGCCCGGAGGGACCTGCTCGAAGGCCTGGAGGCGAGGCTGGGGCCCCGCGCCGAAGGGGACTTCGAGGCCCTCCGGAAGGCCCTCGAGGCGGGTGAGGCGGCCGATCCCACCCGACCCATGGAGCGTCTCCGCCCCCTGGCCGAGGGTCCCCTGGAAACCTTCCTGGCCGAGGCGCTGACCACCCTCCTCGAAGGCAAGATCGCACGGTTCAACGCCATGCTGACGGAGGCCCAGGAGCGCGCCACCCGCCGCAAGGGCCTCGCCTCGGCCACCCTCAACCAGCTCTGCGAGGGCCTGGGGCGGCAGGTTTCCGCGGGCCACCTCGCCCGGGAACAGGCCTTCCCCGTCCTGCAGTCGGCCTTCGAGACCTACTTCCACAGCGAGGGGCTGGACCAGGCCTTCTGCCAGCTGGTGCACCCGGAGGACCGGGCGGCGCTCGACCTGGTGCTGCGGATCCCGGACACCCGGCGCCGGGGAGCCTGCCTGGACGCCCTGGGCGCCCGGGAGGAGGACGCCTTCACGCCCTTCTTCCTCCGGGCCATGCAGGATCCCATCGTGGACGTGGGCGAGCGGGCCATCCACCAGCTGGGCAAGCTGCCATCCAGCTACCCGGCCGTGCTGGCCCTCCTGGAATCGGGGCAGCCCGAGCAGATCCGCATCGCCCTCCGCGTGTTCGGCGAGAACGCCACGAAGGCCGCCGCCGGGCCGCTCATGGCCTTCCTCAGCGGTGACGTCCGCGACGACCTCCTGGTGGAGGCCGTGGAGGCCCTGGCCGCCATCCGCCATCCGGATTCGGCGCCCCTGCTCCTCGAACTGCTCCACGACGGCAAGCCCGCCCGGCTGCAGCAGGCGCTCGTGGAGGCCCTGGCCCACCTCGCCACGCCCCAGGCCGGTCGCGGCCTCCTGGAGAAGGCTGCCAACCTCAAGCTCCCCACCGTCCTCATCGTGGCCCTGGAGGGGGCCCTGGCGGCCTTCCCCGGCTTCGACCACGCCTTCCCCACCGAGGACCTGCCCGCCCTGGAGCAGCTCATCGCCCGCTGCTGCGACGACCGCGAGGGGGAGGGCCAGCGCCTCCGGGCCATCCTGGCCAGCCAGGACCTCTACTGCTTCGACCAGGAGCTCTACGCCCGCCTGAAGGATCGCTTCTCCGATTTCCTGTTCGAGCTGCGCACGAAGAGCGAATGGGATCGCGATACCAACGACCGGGTGGCCGCCGTGCTGAAGGAGCTGGGCCGGAGGAGCGCCAGCCTGGGCCACATCGCCGCCAAGGAGGAGAAGGTCCGCGCCCTCGTCCAGGCCGTGCCCCCCCTCGGCCCGGCCCGGGCCGACGCCCTCCTCGCGCTGCGGGAGGCCCTGCAGGATCCGGAGTTCATCCTGAGGGGGGAGTTCGCCGCGGAGATCGCCGGCTTCCTCACCCGGGAATTCGCCCGGAAGGGCCAGGAATGGCGGGAGCTCGCGCGGCTCTGCGAGATCGGGGGGCTGACCCGCCAGACCTCCCTCACGGATCTGATCCGGGAGCACTACATCCAGGCCCAGGGCCTGGGGCTCCGCAGCGCGGCGAAGGAGGCCCTGCTGGCCCTGGGCGTCGAGGAGGCGGATCTCTCCCGCCGTCCGAAGATCCAGACCATCCTCCTGCTGGAGCCCAGCGCCTTCTTCCGGAAGCGCCTGATGGCCGCCCTCCAGGACCGCTGGGAGATCCGCGAGGCCGGCACCCGGACCGAGGCGGGGGCGCTCCTGGCCGAGCGGCCCGCCGACCTCCTCATTTCCGAACAGGTGGAGGGCGGCGGCGACCTTCGCCCCTGGCTCAAGATCCAGTGCGAGGCCCGGCGCTGCCGCTGGGTGCTGCTCGCCACCGCTGCCCGCGATCCCGCGCCGGAGGGCAGCGAAGGCTGGCTGCTCGGCATCCTCCACAAGCCCTTCACCCCCGAACAGCTGCTGAAGGCGCTGGAGCCGTGACCCCTTCGGCACGGTTATGATTTCCTCCTGATTCCGAGGCCTTCATGTCCGCTGTGCCCCCCTGGCTCCGATCCGCAGCCGTCGTCCTCCTGTGCGCCCTCCCCCTGGCCGCCCAGGAGGGGGACTTCGCCGCGAAGCTCTTCCACAGCGGAGAGCGGGCCTACGCCGACAAGGCCTACAAGGAGGCCCTGGAGACCTGGAACCAGCTCCTGCAGTCGGCCCCCCGCAGCGAGTTCGCGCCCCGGGTCCTCCTGGCGCTCGCCCGGTACCAGGCCGACGTGGCGCACAAGCCCGAGGCGGCCTTCCCCTACCTGGACCGCCTGAAGAGCGACTACATCAAGTCCCCCTGGGCGGCCGAGGGCCTCCTGCTGCGCGGGATCCTGCTGGCGCGGCAGGCCCGCAGGCCGGCGGATCTCAAAGACGCCATGGCCGAGTTCCATCGCGTCATCGACCTCTTCCCGGACCAGCCCGCCGTGGCGGCCGCCCACCTGGAGCTGGGCCGGGCCTGGCGGGACCAGGGGCAGTGGGGCTCGGCCCTGCAGCACTTCATCTTCGCCTACCGGCTCCGCCCGGAGGACCCCTCCGCCCCGCAGGCCCTGCTGGGAGCGGCCGAGGCCCTGGACCTCGCGGGCGACCTGCCGGGCTGCCTGCGCCTCCTCCAGCGGGTCCGCACGGAATTCCCCCGCGACCCCCTCGCCGCCGAGGCCGCCTGGCGCCTGGCCGTGCGGGTGAAGCTGCGGATCACGAAGCCGCCCCTCCGCCTGGAGGGCCCCTGGCCCGCGGGGAAGGTGAAGTGGCTCAAGACCCCCCTCCTGCTGGCGCCCTCGGCCTCGGGAGATCTCTTCCTCTTCCAGAACGACCTGGATCGCGCCTTCCGCCTCAAGGACGGGGAGCTGGCCCCCATGGGCCCCCCGGCCTCCGGCACCCGGGCCCTGGTGCCCACGCCCGGGGATGGGCTCTGGCTGCTGACGCGGAACACCCTGTGGAAGGAAGACGGGACCTCCACGCCCCTGGGCACCCTCAACGCCATCACGGGCGGCCGCCTGGACCGCTGGGGCAACCTCTGGGTGGCCGACGCCAAGACCGCCGCCCTCACCCTCTTCGCCCCGGATGGCACCTCCCGTTCCCTGCCCTCCCCCAGCGCCGTGGCGCTGGCCCCGCTGCCCACGGGGGGCGTGGCCCTGGCCTCCGACGCCGACCGCAGCCTCCATTTCCTGGATGCCGAGGGCCAGCCGGTCCTCACGGTGCCCTATGGGAGGGACCTGCCCGCCCCGTTCAAGTACGTGGTGGCCCTGGCCTCGGATCCCCTGGGGGATGTGGCCGCCCTGGTGGATGGCGGGGACTTCGGCGAAGGGGTGGTGGTGTATGGGCCCGACGGCGCCGTGCTCCGCCAGTCCACCTTCAAGGCCCTGGGCCTCAGCGGCCGCTTCACCGGCCTGGCCCTCGACCGCGCCGGCGGCCTGATCCTCTGCGACCGCCGCAACGACACCCTGTTCCGTCTGGATTGACATGCGCCTCCGCCGATTCCTGCCCGTCCTCCTCCTCGGCCTGCTGGCGGCCCCGGGCCTCCAAGCCCAGGATCCCGCCCTCAAGGACACCTTCCTCCAGGCCAAGGCCCTCTGGGCCGCCCAGGGCGACCGGGACGGCGCCACCACCCGGTTCGAGTCGGTGGTGGCGGCCCTGGCCCCAAGGGCCTCCTCCCTGGACGCGGCCGGTACCCAGATGCTCTGCGAGAGCTACAACTGGCTGGCGGTCCTGGACGATCGCAACCCTGCCACCAAGGCCCGGGCCCTGACGCGCCTCCAGGCCCTCCTCGAGCTGAATCCGGACTTCGAGGTGGACCGCGGCCTCACCTCCCAGCGGCTGGTCGGCCTCTTCGACCGCCTCCGGAGCGAGAAGCTGGCCCAGGTGAAGCTCAGCTACGATCCCCCGGGCGGCACGCTCACGGTGGACGGCAGGGCCACGCCGGCCCTGCCCCGCAAGTTCCTCCCCTTCGGCACGCACAAGCTGGCCTACGCCCGGCCGGGCCATGCCCCCGCCGAAGCCGCCGTGGAGCTCGCGCCCCGGGATGTGAAGGCCGTCGACTTCAAGCTCACGCGCACCTCCTCCACGATCACCTTCTACGCCCAACCCAGCGGCGCGGAGGTGTTCCTGGATGGCCGGAGCCTGGGCCGCACCCAGGGCGCGGCGGGCGCCGAGGCCCTGGATGTGGCCATCCCCGCGGGGCTGCGCCCCGAGGATCTGTGCGCGGGCTTCGTGCTCGACGGGCTGAAACCGGGGAAGCACGAGCTGGAACTGCGCGCCCCCTGCTTCCGGCCCAAGCGCCTGGAGATCGCCGCCTCCTTCGCCACCCCCATGGCCGACCACGTGCTGCAGGCCATCCGCATGGAACCCTCGAAGGGCACCCTCACGGTGACCTCCCCCTGGCCGGGCGGCGAGCTGTTCCTCGACGGACAGGATCGCGGCCCCCTCCCCATCCAGAAGCTTCCCGTCTGCTCGGGGACCTATGACCTGCTCGTGCGCTTCCCCTCCGGCGGCTACACCCAGCGCCTCGCGGTGGCCGACGGCGGCACAGTCGCCCTCGAGGTCCGCCCCAAGCCCCGCCTGGCCTTCCTGGGCCTGGAGGGCAGCGAGGCCTTCACGG
>JAJYBX010000317.1 GCA_021778785.1 Acidobacteriota bacterium | reverse complement strand
TGGCGGGATCCTCGCGGACCTCCAGCTGGGTGCGGACCTGAGCGAGGAAATCCTTCTGGTACATGAGCCCTCCGAGAGGTCCACCTTACCGTCCGGCCGCGGCGCCGCGCTACACTTGGCCCTTCCCTCCACGAGAGCCCGCCATGCCGATGCCGCCCCCGCCGCCCGCCGAAACCCAGCTCCTCTCGGGGGCCGATCTGTGGACGAACCAGGGCCCCCGGAGCGGGCAGGCCGTGGTGACCCGTGGCGGGAAGATCGTGGCCGTCGGGCCCGAGGCCCGTCTGGCCAAGGCCCACCCCAAGGCCAGGCGCGTGACCCTCCCGGGCGGCACCCTGCTGCCGGGTCTCATCGAGGGCCATGCCCATGTCGCGGGCCTCGGCGCCCTGGCCCAGGAGGTGGACCTCGTGGGCGTCCAGGACCTGCCCACAGCCCTGGGCCGTATCCGCGCCTGGTCCGCGGCCCACCCCGGCGGATGGCTCATCGGCCGGGGCTGGGACCAGAACCTCTGGCCCACCCGCGCCTTCCCGAAGGCCCTGGACCTGGATGCCCTCACCGGCACGCGGCCCGTCTTCCTCACGCGGGTGGACGGCCACGCCGCCTGGGTGAACTCCGCGGCCCTGGCCCTGGCGGGCATCGACGACCAGACGCCGGACCCCGAGGGCGGCCGCATCCTGAAGGACGCCTACGGCCGGCCCAGCGGCATCCTGCTGGACGGGGCCATGGCCCTGGTGGAGAAGCTCATCCCCCAGCCCACGCCCGCGGAAGTGGACGCACAACTCCTCGCCGGGCTGACGGCGCTTCGGAACGACGGCTTCACCGCCGTGGCGGACATGGGCATCGGCGCCCCCGTCCTTGCCGCCTACCGGCGGCTGGCCGCCGCGCACGCCCTGCCCATCCGGGTCTTCGCCTACCTCAGCCACGACCACGAGCTGATGATCCAGGAACTGAAGCAGCGGCGCGCCAAGGGCCTCTCGTTCTTCCAGGTCCAGGGCGTGAAGTTCTACCTGGACGGCGCCCTGGGCAGCCGCGGTGCGCGGCTCCTGGCCCCCTATGCGGACGACCCCGCCACCCAGGGCCTCTGGGTGACCGATCCCGCCAAGATCCAGGCGGACGCCACCATCACCCTGCGCGCCGGCTACCAGCCCGCCATCCATGCCATCGGCGATGCCGCCAACCGCGCGGCGCTGGATCTGCTCGCCGCCGCCGAACGCAAGGCCGGCCGCCCCCGGACCCTGCCTCCCCGCATCGAACATGCGCAGATCGTCACCCCCGAGGACGCGGCCCGCTTCGGCAAGCTGGGCATCGTGGCCAGCGTCCAGCCCATCCACTGCACGGCGGACCACGCCTGGACCCCCGCCCGGCTGGGGCCGGACCGGGTGAAGGAGGCCTTCCCCTGGCGCAACCTGGTGAACAGCGGCGCCCTGCTGGCCTTCGGCAGCGACGCGCCCGTGGAGGACGCCAACCCCTTCCTGGGCCTGGCCGCCGCGGAGACCCGCCAGGATCCCGCGGGCGACCCGCCCGGCGGCTTCCTCCCCGACCAGCGGCTCACCCGCGCCGAGGCCCTCCGCGCCTACACCGCCGGCAACGCCCGGGCCCTGGGCCATGCGAAGGATCTCGGCATCCTGCAGAAGGGGGCCGTGGCCGACCTGCTGTGGGTCCAGGCCCCCATTGGGGCCCTCAGCCCCGAGGCCCTGCGCGCCCTGAAGCCCGGGCGGTTGTGGGTGAACGGCGTCGAGGCCCGGCTGGACCGATGAAAAGGATCTCCACGAAGGGCACGAAGGCAGGACACGAAACGCACGAAGCGTTTCCCTTGGTGCCCCTGGTTCCTTTCCCTTCGTGTCATTCGTGGAGGTCTTTTCGGTCCAGTGGGACCGCCTCTGGAATACTTAGGCCATGAGCCTCCGCCCCGTCTCGCCCCTCCTCGCCCCCTCGCTCCTCTCCGCCGACTTCGCGCGGCTGGGCGAGGAACTGCGGATGATCGGCGAGGCTGGCGCCCAGGTGGTCCATGTGGACGTGATGGACGGCCGCTTCGTGCCGAACATCACCATCGGCCTTCCGGTGGTGGAGGGCCTGCGCAAGGCCACCGCCCTGCCCCTGGACTGCCACTTGATGATCGTGGAGCCCCTGCGCTACGCCGCCGACTTCGTGAAGGCCGGCGCCGACTGGGTGAGCGTCCACCAGGAGGCCGATCCCCACCTACACCGCACCCTGGCCGCCATCCGGCAGGCGGGCGGGAAGGCGGGGGTGGTGCTGAACCCCGGCACCCCCGTGGAGACGCTGGTGGACCTCGTCGGCGACTTCGACTTCGTGCTGCTCATGAGCGTGAACCCCGGCTTCGGCGGCCAGAGCTTCATCCCCCGGGTGCTGGACAAGGTGCAGCGCCTGGATGCGTTGCGCTCGGAGCGCGGCGTGCCCTTCCTCATCGAGGTGGATGGGGGCGTCAGCCTCAAGAATGCCGCGGACCTCATCCGCGCCGGGGCCGATTGCCTGGTGGCCGGCAACGCCGTGTTCAAGGCCCCGGATCCGAAGGCCGCCGTCAGCGGCCTGCTGGCCGAGATGGCGAAGGGGCGCACAGCCTGAGCTTGGCCGCCCGCGGAAGACGCTTGATGGCCCGCTCCCGCCGCAGCGCCTCCGCCTTCGTGCCGCAGGCTTCCGTGTAGACGAGCACCAGCGGCCCCCGGCCCCGGGTGTACTTCGCCCCCTTCCCCGCTTCGTGCTGCGCCAGCCGCGCCGCCACGTCCAGGGCGATGCCGCAGTAGAGCGTGCCGTCCGCGCACCGGAGCAGGTACACCCACCAGGTCATGGTGTCCGCCAGGAGGCCGGAAAGGCCTCGGCCAGGATCTGCTCGGCGGTGGCGCCCTGGGCCGCCCGGAAGCGGGCGGTGGCGAGGCAGAGGCCCACGTTGTGGCCCCAGCCCCAGCCCCGCAGGCGCAGGCCCCCATCGGGCAGCGGCTCGGCCTCGCAGGCGTTGCTGGGCCAGGCGGTCCAGCCGAAGCGGCGCCCCGCCGCCAGCCGCAGGGCCTCCACCGGATAGGGCCCGGAAGCGCCGAGGCGGAGCCCGGCCTGGCCCGGACGCAGCCCGGGGGCCACGTCCCGCTTGAGGGCCGCCACCTGGGCCGCCGTCAGGGTCCGCGTCCAGGTGGCCCAGCGGTCGCCGGGCACCTCCGCCGGCGTGCCCGCCTCGGCGGGCCCCTCGCCCCAGACCGCCCTGGGGCTCAGGCTCCGCCCTCCCGCGGAGCCCGTGAAGAAGGCCCAGCGGGGATCCAGATCCAGGCTCGGAGCCGTGGCCACGGCCCGCTCCGTCTCCGGGGAGGCGTTGCCCCGCACCACCGCGCAGTGGGTGAGGGGGCACAGGACGCCCCCGGGGTGCGCGTGACGGTGGGCCGCGAGCCAGCGCCTGAGCACCGCCGCCAGCGCCCGC
>JAJYBX010000008.1 GCA_021778785.1 Acidobacteriota bacterium | reverse complement strand
TCTATCCCGCGAATCCGGCCGCCAGGACCAGCAGCCCCCGCGAGCCCATGTCCAGGGCCCGCCGGGCCACCGTCAGCACCTTAGAGGCGGGCACGGCCAGGATCACCAGGTCCGGCGCCTCCGGCAGATCCGACAGGGAGGGGTAGGCCCGGACGCCTTCGATGGCGTGGGCCCGGGGATTCACGGGATAGAGGGTGCCCTTGAAGCGTCCCTGGAGGATGTTGCGGAAGAGGGCGTTGCCCAGGGACGAGGGATCCCGCGAGGCGCCCACCACGGCCACGGTCTTGGGGCGGAACAGGGGCACGAGGGAGTTGGCCACGGCCACCCGCTCCCGGGTGGCGGCGCGCTCGCGCATGGCCTCGGGCGCGTTGAGGGGGAACCGGACATGGATGATGCCGCCCTCCAGGGCCTGGCGGGTCTCGAAGCCCGAGTCGCGGAAGACCCGGACCATCTTCTGGTTCTCGAAGAGCACCTCGGCTTCGAAGCCCACGTAGCCCGCGCCGGCGGCCAGCCCGCCCAGCTTCTCCAGGATGAGGGTGGCGATGCCGCGGCCCTGGTCCTCCTCGGCCACCAGGAAGGCCACTTCCGCCAGGTTGCCGCCGTCGCCCACGTAGTTGCCCAGGCCGAGGATGCGCTGGTCCTCGCCCTCCACGGCCAGGAGGCAGGCCCAGCGGCGGGGATCGCACTCGCAGAGATCCTCCACGAACTTCCGCGACACCCGGGCCACCCCGGCCATGAAGCGCAGGGCGAGGGTCTGCTTGGTGCGGCTGTTGATGAACTGCTCCACCTGGTCCGCGTCCTCCGGCGCCGCCAGGCGCAGCAGGATGCTCCGGCCATCCTTCAGCAGGACGAATTCCCGGTAGTCGGCGCCGTCGGGGAGGATGGCAAACACAGGGGGCCTCGGAAGCGGGGGAACAGGACCACCCTACCAAGAATGGATCCCCCGGTGGGGATCTCCGGCGGTTCAGCTCCCGAGCAGCCCGCGCACCAGCTCGATGGCCTCCGGGTTCTCGAGGGCGCTCAGGTCGCCCTTCACCCGGCCCTCCCGCGCGAGGTCCCGCAGGAGCCGGCGCATGATCTTCCCGCTGCGGGTGCGGGGCAGGGTGGGCGTGAGGATCACCCGGTGGGGCTTGGCGAAGGCGCCCAGTTCGTCGGCCACGCGCTGGACCAGCTCGTCCTCGAGGCCGGGGGTGGCCTGGGCGCCGCCCCGCAGGATCACGAAGGCCAGGGGCAGTTCCCCCTTCACGGGATCGGGCACCCCCACGACGGCGGCCTCGCTGACGGCCGGGTGCCCGATGAGGGCCGCCTCCACCTCCATGGTGCCGATGCGATGCGCCGCCACGTTGATGACATCGTCCACCCGCCCCGTCACCCAGACCTGCCCGTCGGGATCGAGGATGGCGGCGTCGAAGCTGTTGTAGCGGCCGGGGAAGCGGGAGAAGTAGGTGGCCCCGTAGCGCTCCGGGTCGCCCCAGACCCCGCGGACCAGGCTGGGGAAGGGGGCCGTCAGGGTCATCACCCCGAGCTGGCCCGGCGGCACCGGGGCGCCGGCCTCGTCCACCACCTCCGCCTGGTAGCCCGGCAGCGGGTGGCCGCAGGAGCCGGGCTTGGTGGGGGTCATGCCCACCATGGAGGAGGTCCAGCCCGTGCCGGTCTCCGTCTGGCCGTAGGTGTTGTTGAAGAAGATGCGGCCCCCGCCCAGCACGTCGCGGCTCCAGTACCAGGTGTCGGGATCCAGGGGCTCCCCCACGCAGCTGATGAGGATGAGGCGGTCCAGGTCGCGGCCCGCCAGCCAGGCGTCCCCGGCCCGGCGGAGCATGCGGAGCGCCGTGGGGGCGGTGAAGAGCTTCGACACCCGCAGCCGTTCCAGCACCTCGTAGAAGTGGCCGGGATCGGGCCAGTCCAGGGCCCCCTCGTAGGCCACCAGGGTGGCGCCGTTCGCCAGGCCGCCCACGAGGGCCCAGATGGGGAAGGTGAGCCAGCCCACGTCGGCCGTGCACCAGAGCACGTCGTCCGGCTGGGGCAGGAGGGACCACCGGGTGTTGGCGTAGGTGCCCACGAGGAAGCCCATGCCCGCGTGGATGAGCCCCTTGGGCTTGGCCGAGGTGCCCGAGGTGTGGATGAGGAAGCCGGGTTCGTTGGCCTCCATGGGTTCCGGCGGGCAGTCGGGGGAGGCGACCGCCATCAGGTCGCCGTACCAGCGGTCGCGGCCGGGGGTCATGGGCACCTCGCCGTCCATCCGGTGGACCACCACCACGGTCTCGACGGAATCCACCCCTTCCAGGGCGGCGTCCAGGGTCTCCTTGAGGGGCACCCGCTTGCCGCGCCGGACGCTGGCATCGGCGGCGACCACGACCCTGGGCCGGGCGTCCACCAGCCGCTCCCGCACGGCCTGGGCGGAGAAGCCCGCGAAGATCACGCCGTAGATGGCCCCGATGCGGTAGCAGGCGTGGCAGGCCACGAAGGCCTCGGGGAGGTTGGCCATGTAGATGCCCACCCGGTCGCCCTTCCGCACGCCCAGCGACTTGAGCACGTTGGCGAAGCGGGCCACGGCGTCGAGCAGCCGCGCGTAGGTCCAGGTCTCCCGGGCCCCGTCCTCCCGTTCCCAGTACACGGCCACCCTGTCCGGATGGGCCCGGGCATGGCGGTCCACGCAGTTGACGGAGACGTTGCCGAGGCCGCCGGGGAAGTAGCGGAAATCGGGAAATCCGCCTTCCAGGACGCGGTCCCAGGGGCGGAACCACTCGAGTTCGTCGGCGATCTCCGCCCAGTAGCCTTCCGGATCCCGACGGGCCCGCGCGAGGTAGGCCTCCGCCGCCTCCGGGGACAGGGGCGCCTGGCCCAGGAGCGGGCCGGTCGGCGGGATGAGGGGCTTGCCGGCGTGGATGGGAAGGTCCTGGTCGGGCATGGGGGTTGCTCCGGGGGAGTCAGGATGCGGTGGCGCCAGAGGCCTTCCTGCGCCAGTAGCGTGCGAGGCCGTAAACGCTCATGAAGGCGGGGTCGGCGATCTCGTAGTCCTGGATGACCTCCTCCGGCAGGCCATGCCCGGCCAGGAGGTCCTGCATGTAGGCCTGAAAGCCCGGGATGAGGGCCTCCTCACTGATCCCGGTGGCCAACTGCACCTTCACCCACTGGGCGATGCCGTGGAGGTTCTCCTCCAGGGAGTCGAGGTGGGCGGGGCCATCGCGCTTGATGCCGAAGTGGGTGGGATAGATGAAGGCGGGGCGGGCGGCCCGCATCCGGGCGATGGAGTCCCTCCAGGCCTCGAGGTCGATGTCGGGGGGCGGGAAGGGCGGGATCACAGGGCCGTCGCCGATGCGGATGCCGCCCACGTCGCCCGTGAAGAGGCCGTCGTCCAGGCGGTAGGTGATGTGGTGGATGGCATGGCCGGGCGTGTGGAGGGCCTCGAGTCCGGTGTCGCCGATCCGCACCGTCTCGCCGTCCCCGAGGGCGGTGATCTGCCCGGGGGGGATGGGCTCCAGCCGGCCCCAGAGACGCTCCATGGCCTCGCCGTAGATCCGCCGGGCCGAGTCCAGCAGCTTGCCGGGATCCGCCAGGTGGGGCGCGCCCTTCGGGTGGACGTAGATCCGCGCCCCGTGCCGGGCCAGGCGCCAGGCCGCGCCCGCGTGGTCGAGATGGATGTGGGTGACGAAGACGTGGCGGACGTCCTCGAGGGCGAAACCCTGGGCCTGGAGGGCCGCCCCGAGAGGGCCGTAGAGGGATTCCGGCCCGGTCTCCACCAGGACCGGACCTTGGGACGTGCGGACCAGGAAGGCCCCCACGGTGCCCTCCGCCTGGAAATGCAGATCGAGCAGCGCCACCTGGCCCTGTGAATCCCCATGGTCCATGCGGGTCTCCTTCGCATCCGGCCTCCGCCCCGGATCCGGGCAGCCGGGGCCGGGGCGGAGGAGGTTCGATCAGCCTAGAGGTAGAAGAACTGGAACTGGATGTTCACCTGATCATAGGCGTTCAGGTTCACGCCCGGCGCGGTGGGCTTGACGCGCAGGTACTGCACCTTGAGGTTGGAGGTGTGGCCCTTGATCCACCAGGCCAGCCCGCCGCCGATGCGGTCCTCCTTGGGCGCCGCGGCCGTCTCGACATCCGGCCGCTGGAACTCGTAGCGGACGTAGGGCGTGAGGTTGGTCGCGCCGAACCGGTAGCCCGCCTCGCTGAACAGGGTCTTCCGCTTGGTGAGGGCCGGGATCCAGGTGCCGCCGTCCCAATCCCAGTGGTCGGCCTGGAACGTCACGGAGTCGTTCCCCACGGGCCAGTCCAGGAACACGTCGAAGGCCGTGGCCTTGTAGTCGTCCTGCTGGTCGTGGCCGGCGCCGATCGAGAAGATCTTCTTGGTGCCGAAGTAGGTGCCGGCGTAGTAGGCGTTGGCGGTGGCTTCCAGATCGAAGAAGTTCCACTGCAGGCGGCCGGACATCCGGAGCGGGTTGTTGGAGGCCACATGGTTGTTCGTGGGGATGGCCTGGCCCGTGACTTCCCGGTTGCGCTTGCCCTCCGACACGCCGAGGCGGAAGTCGAGGTGGTTCCAGGCGAAGCCCCGGAGGAGCAGGCCCGTGTCGCGTCCCACGTTGTTCCCCAGGCCGCCGCTGGAGAGGAAGGCGTAGGGGCTGTAGTCCACGCCCAGCAGGCTGGTGGCCCCCTGGAAGTTCTGGTGGGCCAGGGGCATCAGGGTGAGGCCGGCGTCCAACTTCAGGTTCGGGGTGAACTTGTACGTGATGTAGGCATCCTGGAGGATCAGGTTCCCGTTGGGGCCCATCCCGTTCCGGGTGCCGTCGGCATTGGCCTTGCCCATGTTCGGGCTGTCGGTGTCGATCCAGTATTCCCACTTGTCGCCGATGTTGCCCAGGATGTAGAGCCGCATCCGGCGCATGTACAGGTTCTGGGAAGTGCCGTCCAGGGTCTGGTTCCCGATGGCCTCGTACTGCGGCTGGAAGAGCACGCCGAACTTCATGGAAGCCTGCGGCGTCGTGATCGCCAGGCCCTGGGCTCCGAGTGGAACCGCGGCCGCGAGCCCTGCGCCGAGGGCCAGGTAACGATGGAATCCCCGCATGGGATCCTCCTTGGAGTATGGGTTTTGGGTTGAAAGGCTGACGGGAGCCTACTCCGAGTGAGTCGTTGTCGCAAACGATTAATCAAGTAGTTATATTGAGGTCAGATAGCGCCGAATCACTTGTTGATGGCAAGGTTTTACGGACAGGATCCGGCTGGACTCGGCGGGGGGGATCAGCCTAGATTTGCGCACCACCCCCCCTTTCGGAGGAGCGCATGAGCGAGCGGGAAGCCTTTCTCGAGGCTCGGGATTTCCTGGTCCGGCACCGGGAGGACTACGAGGGCGCCTGCCGCGGATTCCAGTGGCCCCGCCTGGAGCGGTTCAACTGGGCCCTGGACTACTTCGACGCCTACGCCGAAGGCAACGACCGCCCGGCCCTCTGGATCGTGGAGGAGAACGGGACGGAAGCGAAGGTGAGCTACCGCGAGATGAGCCGGCGCAGCAGCCAGGTGGCCGGCGCGTTGAAGGCCCTGGGCGTGAAGCGGGGCGACGGCGTGCTGCTCATGCTCGACAACGTCCAGCCGCTGTGGGAGGCGATGCTGGCCTGCATGAAGCTGGGGGCGGTCCTGGTGCCCTCGACGCTGCTGCTCTCCCAGGCCGACCTGCAGGACCGCATCGAACGCGGGGGGATCCGGCACCTGATCGTGGACGCCGCCCAGACCGCCAAGTTCGATGGCCTGGACGCCTCCCTCACCCGCATCTGCGTGGGCGGACGGGTGACCGGCTGGCGGCCCTTCGAGGAGCTGTACGCCGGGTCGCAGGACTTCATTCCCGACGGCCCCACGATGGCCACGGACCCCATGCTGCTCTACTTCACCTCGGGCACCACGGCCAAGCCCAAGCTCGTGCTGCATACCCACCAGAGCTATCCCGTGGGGCACCTCTCCACCATGTTCTGGATCGGCCTCCGGGAGGGGGACATCCACTACAACATCAGCTCGCCCGGCTGGGCGAAGCACGCCTGGAGCAGCTTCTTCGCCCCCTGGAACGCGGGGGCCTGCATCTTCGTCTATCGGGCGGCGCGGTTCAGCGCGGCGGCCACCCTCAAGGTCATCGTCGACAAGGGCGTGACCACGCTGTGCGCGCCGCCCACGGTCTGGCGCCTCTTCATCCAGGAGGATCTCAAGGCCTACCCGGTCAGGCTGCGGGAACTGGTGGGGGCCGGGGAACCCCTGAACCCCGAGGTGATCCACCAGGTGGAGCAGGCCTGGGGCATCACCATCCGGGACGGCTACGGGCAGACGGAGACCACGGCCCAGGCGGGCAACGCCCCGGGCCGGAAGGTGAAGGCCGGCTCCATGGGCCATCCCCTGCCGGGGTACCGGATCGCGCTGCTCGATGCGGAGGGCCGGGAGACCGACGAGGGGGAGATCTCCCTGCGCCTGGACCCGCCGCCGATGGGGCTCATGCAGGGCTACAAGGACGATCCGACGAAGATGGCGAAGGCCCTGGCGGAGGGGTACTACCGTACCGGCGACGTGGCCACCCGGGACGAGGACGGCCATCTGTTCTTCGTGGGCCGGGCGGACGACGTCTTCAAGAGCTCCGACTACCGGATCAGTCCCTTCGAGCTGGAGTCGTTCCTCATCGAGCACGAGGCCGTGGCCGAGGCCGCCGTGGTGCCCAGCCCGGATCCCGTGCGGCTGGCCGTGCCCAAGGCCTACATCATCCTCCGTGCCGGCTTCGAGCCCGACCGGGCCACGGCCCTCTCCCTGTTCCGCTTCATCCGCGAACGGCTCTCCCCCTACAAGCGGATCCGCATCCTCGAGTTCAGCGACCTGCCCAAGACCATCTCCGGCAAGATCCGGCGGGTGGAACTGCGCAAGCGGGCGGCCACGGGGGGGGCCTCGGCCGCCGAATTCAGGGAGGAGCAGTTCTCCGAGTTGGGGTAGCCTTGGCCATGCCCCTGGGGGCAGTTGTCTCACCCTTGTTACACGGATGTCGAATGCTTGTGTGATCAACCCTTTACATTCAGGGCTGTGGCAAACATCACAAGGCCGGGAACCTTCCTGATTTTCATGGACGCCCAGGGGTTCTGCTTCTAGTTTGTTGGCAACCGCTTCCCCGCAGTCGATTTCGCCCCACCTTTACAGGGACCAGTTCCCTCTCTATCCGCCCCCCCAACCTCTCCATTAGGAGTTCCCATGAAGATCACACGACTCGCCGCCGTCGCGGCCATGCTGGTCGGAACCGGCACCATGGCTTCGGCCCAGCAGGACATCAAGCTCGGGGCCATCCTGGAGACCTGGTACACCCAGATGCTGGACAACAACCTCCGGCTGGACGCGGCGCCCACCGCCGCGCCCTACTACGCCAACGGCGCCATGAACCCCGCGTTCAAGGAAAACACCTTCTACATGCGGCGCACGGAGCTCTACTTCAACGGCAAGTTCGGTGATGTGACCTGGGGCGTGATCTTCGATCCCAACACCTCCAGCACCAGCGCCCCGGCGGCGGCGAACGGCCTCCTCGATGCCTGGATGGCCTACGCGCTCAGCAACCAGTTCTCGGTGAAGATCGGCCAGTTCAAGATGCCGATGAACTTCGAGTCCACCATCGGCGGCGGCGCCAAGCTGCTCTTCTACGACCGGTCCATGACGGCCCGGATGTGGGCCGAGAAGCGCGATCGCGGCGTGCTGGCCACCTACAGCGTGGGCGATCCCCACGCGCTGGCTGCCAAGATCAACCTCGGCGTCGGCAACGGCATGGGCGATTCCAGCGCCACCTTCAAGGCCAACGACAACAACGCCCAGAAGGACTACAGCTTCTCGGTGCTGGCGACCTACGGCACGGACCACAGCTTCGGCGGCTGGTACCGCGAGGGCGAGACGGACGTGAAGGATGTGGGCCTCGTGGCCGGCGCCTTCTCCGGCGTCAACGCCCCTTCGGCCGCCCAGGTGGTCGACAACAAGGACAAGACCACCAACCTCGGCGTCTACTACGTGTACGACACGGCCAAGTGGAACGGCTCCGTCGAGATGTCCACGGGCCTGCTGGGCCGCCGGTATCCCTCCGTGTTCGTGGCTGGCACGGCTGCCGGCACGGTCCCCGGCCGCCAGCACCTGGACCAGAAGTTCATGAGCTACACCCTGTCCGGCGCCTACAAGATGGGCCGCCACTGGTTCACGGCGCGCTACGACTTCATCAACTTCAACCAGGGCGACGACTGGTACACGGCCACCAACCCCTACACCACGAACACGACGACGGGCGTGGCGACGGGCAACGATTTCTCGCCCAAGTACTCCGAGGCGATCCTGGGCTACAACTACCTGTTCACCCCTGCGAAGTACGTCGACGGCAAGATCAAGTTCGACTACGTCCACCGCAGCAAGAACTTCCTCGCGCCGCGGGTCGGCCAGACCGGCGAGCAGGGCGGCGACAGCCTCGTGATGTCCGTCCAGATCGGCTTCTAGTCCTCTTTTTCGCGGCTGATCTTTTCCAGCCCGACAGCCACGGAACTCCCTGGATCCATCCAGGGAGTTCCGTGGCTTTTTCTGTCCGGATGGGTGTAGAATCAAAATACTTACCCCAAACATCATCTTTGTAGGAGCTGCCATGCGTAAGCACCTGCTGGCCCTGGGCGCGACGCTCGCCCTGTCCCCGCTGATGGCCCAGAAGATCGGCGTCATCAACTCCATGAGCGGACCGGAGGCCCCCATCGGGGAGAGCATCACCAACGGCATCAAGCTGGCGGAGGAGGACCTCGTCAAGAAGGGGATCCACGTGCAGCTCGTGTGGGAGGACGACACCGGCAAGCCGCAGATCTCCATGAGCGCCATGGAGAAGCTGGCCACCCGCGACAACGTGGTGGGGGTGGTGGGCCCCTACACCTCGGCCTGCTCCAACGCCGTCTCCAAGCTGGCCCAGAAGTACCGCGTGCCGCTCCTCATCCCCGCCGCGGCCAAGGAGGAGATCACGCGCCAGGGCTTCAAGTACGTGTTCCGCATGAACGCGCCGGCGGATCGTTACGCCTCGAGCCTCATCGATGCCTCGCTCACCCTCGGCAAGCCGAAGACCATCGCGTTCATCTACGAGAACACGGATTTCGGCACCTCCACCTCGAAGACCGCCAAGGACTACGTAGCCACCAAGGGCATCCAGGTGGTGGCCGACGAACCCTACCCCAAGGGCTCCGCCGACTACCGTTCCACCCTGGCCAAGATCAAGTCCAAGAATCCCGACCTGGTGTTCATGGTGTCCTATGTGGCTGACGCCATCCTGCTGATGCGGCAGTCCCGCGAGGTGGGCCTGCAACCCCAGGCCTTCCTGGGCGGCGGCGCCGGCTTCACCACGTCGGAGTTCGCCCGCGAGCATGCCATCTCCGAGGACGTCATCTCCTGCACCCAGTGGACGGACGATGTGAACTGGCCCGGGGCGAAGGATTTCGGCAAGCGCTACAAGGCGAAGTTCGGGAAGGACGCCACCTACCATGCCGCCTGCGCCTACGAGTCGATGATGATCATGGCCGAGTGCGCCGCGAAGGGCGGTGGCAACCGCGACAAGACCCAGACCCTGCTCAAGGCCGGGCAGTGGAACGGCATCATGGGGCCGGTCCAGTTCGCGGACTACGAGGGCTTCACCAACCAGAACAACCATCCGATGCTGGTGCAGCAGATCCAGGGTGGGACCTACGAGACCATCTTCCCGAAGGCGTTCGCCACGAAGAAGGCGGTGTACCCCTTCCCCCGGTGGAAGTGACGGAACCCGGGACCGGGGCGCCCACGGGCGCCCCGGCCGTTTCGTGAGGAGTGGCGCGTCGCCATGGCTGTCTTCCTGCAATCCCTCATCAGCGGCATCCTCATCGGCGGGGTGTACGCGCTCATCGGCATCGGCCTGACGCTCATCTTCGGCGTGATGCGGGTGATCAACTTCGGCCATGGCGACATCCTGATGGTCGGGATGTACCTCACCTACATCCTCTTCACCTTCGCCGGCATCGACCCCTTCGTGTCGGTGCTGATCAGCTTCCCGCTGATGTTCCTCTTCGGGGGCTTCCTCCAGAAGGTGTTCATCAACCGGGTGCTGAACGCGGTGGCGCAGAACCAGATCCTGCTGACCATCGGTCTCGGCCTCATCATGAGCAACACGGTGATGCTGATCTTCACCTCCGACTACAAGATCATCACCACGTCGTACTCCTCCTCCACCATCCAGGTCGGCGGCGGCGTGTCGGTATCCTGGCCCCTGCTGGTCTCCTTCCTCATCACCGCGGTCATCACCGCGGTGCTCTACTGGTTCCTGCTGAAGACGGACACGGGCCAGGCCATCCGGGCCACGGCCCAGGACCGCGAGGCGGCCCAGCTCATGGGCATCAACGTGAAGCGGATGTCCATCATCGCCTTCGGCCTGGGGTCCGCCCTGGCGGGAACGGCTGGAGCCCTCATTTCCCCGACCTACTACATCTTCCCCCAGGTGGGCAGCGTGTTCACCCTCAAGGCCTTCGTCATCACGGTGCTGGGCGGCATGGGCAGCGTGGTGGGCGCCACCCTCGGCGGGGTGCTCATCGGCATCACCGAGTCCATGAGCGCCGCCTACATCTCCTCCGGGTGGAAGGACGTGGTGGTGTTCGTCCTCTTCCTCCTGGTGCTGCTTCTCAAGCCCTCGGGCCTGATGGGCAAGTCGCGGACCTGAGGAGCCGGCCATGATGAAGACCCTCCCCAGGGCCGCGGCTTTCCTCGTTATCGTGGGCGGCCTCCTGGCCCTGCCCCGGTACGTGGACAATCCCTACGCCCTGCACATGATGATCCTGCTCTTCCTGAGCATCTCCCAGGGCGAGAGCTGGAACATCCTGGGCGGCTACACCGGTCAGCATTCCGTGGGCCATGCCGCCTACTTCGGCGTGGGCGCCTACACCACCATGATGCTCCTGCAGGCCAAGGGCATCGCCCCCTGGTTCGGCGTCTGGGCCGGCGTGGCCGCGGTGATTGTCGTGGCGCTCGTCATCGGGAGCATCTGCTTCCGGTTGCGCGGCCCCTACTTCGTCCTGGCCTCCATCGCCGTGGCGGAGATCATGCGCCTGTCGGCCATCAACCTCACGGGGCTCACCAATGGGGCCGAGGGCATCCTCGTCACCGACCTGCCGCCCTTCAAGATCGGCGAACGGGTGGTGACCGACTTCATGACGAAGGTGCCCTTCTACTACCTCGGCCTGGCCTTGGCCCTCCTCACCCTCCTCGTCACCTGGGGCATCGAACGCTCCAAGCTGGGCTACTACTTCCAGGCCATCCGGGAGGACCAGGACGCCGCCCATTCGCTGGGCATCCCCATCGCCCGGTACAAGAACATCGGTCTGGTGATCTCGGCCGTGCTGACCGCCCTGGCCGGGAGTTTCTACGGCATCTACGTGGGTTTCGTGGACCCGCCGACGGTGCTGGGCCTGGATCTCTCGGTCCAGATCATGCTCATCGCCATCATCGGCGGCATGGGCACCCTCTACGGACCGGTGCTGGGTTCCCTGGTGCTGGTGCCCCTCTCCGAGGCCCTGCGGAGCAACCTGATCACCGACCTGCTGGTGAAGTCCGGGCTGGTCAGCGCCGACTCCCGCACCGGCCAGTTCCTCAAGGAGAACCTGGCCCACGCCCACGTGCTGCTCTACGGCATCCTCGTGGTGCTGGTGATCCTCTTCATGCCGGAGGGCATCATGGGCTTCGTGAAGAAGCTCGCCTCCCGCCGCAGGAAGGAGGCGGTCTGATGGCCATGCTGGAGATCAGCCACGTCAGCAAGTTCTTCGGGGGCCTGGCCGCCAATGCCGATGTGTCCTTCGACGTGGAGGCCGGCAGCATCATGGGGCTCATCGGCCCCAACGGCGCGGGGAAGACCACGCTCTTCAACTGCATCACGGGCTACTACCCGCCCTCCAAGGGCGAAGTGGTCTTCGACGGGCGCCGGATGAACGGCCTCCAGCCGGACAGGGTCTGCAAGCTGGGCATGGTGCGCACCTGGCAGAAGGTCCGCCCCCTGGCCAAGCTCTCGGTGGTGGACAACGTCATGGTGGGCGCCCTGGCCCGCACCAGCTCCCTGCGGAAGGCCCGGGAGATGGCCATGGAGCAGCTGAAGGTCGTCCGCATGGAACACCGGGCCGGCTTCCTCGCCGGGGGGCTTCCCATCGGCGAGCGCAAGAAGCTCGAAGTGGCCCGGGCCCTGGCCACCGGTCCCAAGCTGCTGCTGCTGGACGAGGTCATGGGCGGCCTCAACCCGGCCGAAAGCGAGGAGATCATCCAGCTCATCCTGGACATCAAGGCCCGCGGCCTCACCCAGATGGTCATCGAGCACGACATGAAGGCCATCATGCGCATTTCCGACCGGATCGTCGTCCTCACCTCGGGCGAGAAGCTGACCGAGGGCACCCCCCAGGAGGTGGTGAGCAACCAGGACGTGATCGACGCCTACCTGGGTGAGAGCCATGCTTAGGATCGAGAAGCTGAACTTCTCCTACGGCGATCTGAAGGTCCTCTGGGACGTGGACCTGCAGGTGGAAGAGGGTGAGATCGTCACCGTCGTGGGCGCCAACGGGGCGGGGAAGTCCACCACCCTGAAGAACATCTCCCGGCTGGTGAAGCCGGATTCCGGCACCCTCACCTTCGACGGGCAGGATCTCTCGCGCCTGCCCTCCCATCGGGTCGTGGAGCTGGGCCTGGTCCAGGTGCCGGAGGGACGCCGGATCTTCCCCGAGATGACGGTGATGGAGAACCTCCGCATGGGCTCCTACGTCAAGGGCACGCGGAAGGATCGGGAACGGAACATCGAGTGGGTCTTCGACCTCTTCCCGCGCCTGCAGGAGCGGCAGAAGCAGCTGGGGGGAACCATGTCCGGAGGCGAGCAGCAGATGCTGGCCATCGCCCGGGGGCTCATGGCCAACCCCAGGCTGCTGCTGCTGGACGAGCCCTCCCTGGGCCTCTCGCCGCTGCTGGTGAAGAACATCTTCGACATCATCACCGGCATCAACAAGCAGGGCGTCACCATCCTCCTGGTGGAGCAGAACGTCTACCAGTCCCTGCGCATCGCCCACCGGGCCTACGTCATGGAGACGGGCCGTGTGGTGCTCACCGGCGGGGGCCAGGAGCTGCTGGACAACGAGCACGTGAAGAAGGCATTCCTCGGAATGTGAGCCGTCGTGACAACCCACCTTCCCGCCCGATGCGGGAACGGCATCAGGAGCCGTAGCGGAATGCCGATCCATGGAAGGATGATTCCGCAACGGCTCCTAAGGAGCCCCTCATGAGCAAAGTCGAGACGTGGATGACCCGGAACCCCATCACCATCGAGGCCGACGCCTCGATGATCGAGGCCATCCACCTGATGCGGGAGAAGGGCATCCGCCGCCTGCCGGTGATGGACAAGGGCCGCTTCGTGGGGCTCGTCACCGACCGGATGATGAAGGATTACGCGCCCGGCAAGGCCACCTCCCTGGACACCTGGGAGGTCCACTACCTGCTGTCCAAGACCCCCGTCCGGGAGGTGATGAACGACCACCCCCACACGGTGACGCCGGACGTGGAGCTGGGCGTGGCCGCCCAGCTCTTCCTGGACCATAAGCTCTACGGCCTGTGCGTGGTGGACCACGAGGGGCATCTGGTGGGCATCATGTCCGTGGGCGACATGCTGCGGGCCATGGTGGAGTTCTGCCGGGCCTCCGGCAACTGCAAGTAGGGGTCAGCGCACCCCGCCCATGAGCTGCTTGACCCTCGGCGTCAGCAGGGCCAGGACCAGGGCCGCCACGGTGGGCACGGGTTGACCCCGCCTCCGGTTCCCCGGGAAGATCGAAGCTCATCATCCTTTCCCTGGAGGCACCTTGAGCCTGGTTCGACGCTTGCGCGACATCCGCGACGGATTCGAACGCCCCTTCTGGGTGGCGAACGTCAGCGAGTTGTTCGAGCGGCTCTCCTACTACGCCGCCTTCGCCTCTCTGGCCAGGTACCTGAATGAATCGCTGGGCTTTCCGACCCAGGATGCCAGCAGCCTGGCCGGATTGTTCGGGGGGCTGGTCTGGTTCCTGGCGGCCTTCGGAGGGGCCATCGCAGATCGCCTCGGGTTCCGCCGGGCGCTCTCCCTCGCCTACCTGATCCTGTCCTGCTCCTATTTCCTGCTGGGATCGCTGGGATCGGCCTGGATGGGGCCGATCCGTGGCGCGGTGCCGCTCGGCGTGCTGGTCACGTTCCTGCTGATGCTGCCGGCCCTCGGCATCGCCCTGGTGAAGCCATCCGTCGTCGGCACCACGGCGAGGGCGTCCAGGGAAAACGTCAGATCGATTGGCTACTCGATCTATTACACGCTGGTGAACATCGGGGGCGCCGCTGGTCCCTTTGTCGCGTCGTATGTCCACCGGCACATGAGCGTCGAGAACGTTTTCCGCGTCGCTGCTGTCAGCGTGTTCCTGATGTTCTTCGCCGTCCTCCTGATGTTCAAGGAGCCCCGCAAGGAGAGCGACGCGCCACCCCCCTCCCTGAAGGAGACGGGCAGGAACTTCATCACCGTGGTCTCGAACCCGAAGTTCATGTTGTTCCTGGTGATCTTCACGGGCTACTGGGTGGTGTACTGGCAGGAGTTCATCACGCTGCCCCTGTACGTGGTGAAGTACATCGACCCCAAGGCGGATACGGAGCTTCTGCTGATGACGGGTCCCCTCGTGGTGATCCTGCTGACGGTTCTGATCAACCTGGTCACGCAGAAGATCGCCTCCGTGAAGGCGGTCACGCTCGGGACC
Source organism: Acidobacteriota bacterium (assembly GCA_021778785.1). Lineage (GTDB taxonomy): Bacteria > Acidobacteriota > Holophagae > Holophagales > Holophagaceae > Geothrix. Next base: position 1,823 of record JAJYBX010000008.1, on the reverse strand, counting down.
CTCATGTCCTCCCTGGCCTGGATCGTGCTGATCTTCAAGCCGACCGTGACGGGGGTGATCATCACCCTCATCTGCGTCGCCCTCGGGGAGATCGTCCAGTCGCCGCGCTATTACGAGTACATCTCGCGCCTCGCTCCCCCCGGGCAGCAGGGCACCTACATGGGGTTCGCGTTCCTGCCCATCGGACTGGGATCGTTCATCGGGGGCTGGTTCGGCGGGAAGCTGATGCACCACTTCGGCGAAGTGGAGCACCGGCCGACCGGCATGCTCTGGACGATCATCGGCGTCGGCGTGCTCACGGCCGTGCTGTTGTGGATCTACGACCGGTGGCTGTCCGCGAGTGGAGAGGGGTCCTCCCCGCGCGGGGTGGACGCCTGATCTAGAGGTTCGCCGACAGGAAGTCCCACATGGCCTGGAAGCGGGCCCAGCCGTGCTGGGGGGCGCGGGGGCTGTGGTCCGAGCCGGGCAGCAGGATCAGCGGGGGCGTGGGCAGGGCCGCCTTCTGGATCGCGTCGAGCAGCTCGATGGTGTTCTGGGGGTGCACGTTGTCATCCAGGGTGCCGTGCAGGAGCAGGAGCTTCCCGTGCAGGTTCGCGGCGGCCTTCACCACGGAGCTGGTCGCGTAGCCTTCCTGGTTGTCCGCGGGCAGGCCCATGTAGCGCTCGGTGTAGATGCTGTCGTAGAGGTGCCAGTCGGTGACGGGGGCGCCCACGATGCCCAGCTTCCAGGCCGTGCTGTGGGTGAGGGCGTACGACGTCATGAAGCCGCCGTAGCTCCAGCCGTCCAGGCAGACGCGCTCCATGTCCGCCCAGCCCTGGGCCTTCAGCCAGGCCAGACCGTCCAGCTGGTCCTGCAGCTCCTGGGCGCCCAGGTTGCGGTAGATGCCCCAGGCGCTGGCCAGGCCCTGGGCCGAGGCGCTGCGGTTGTCGCACAGCCACACGGCGATGCCGTGCTGGGCCAGGAACTGGAACCAGGGCATCTGGGGGTTCCAGGCGTCGCGAACCACCTGCGCGCCGGGGCCGCCGTAGATGTACTGGAACACCGGATACTTCTTCGCAGGATCGAAACCCGTGGGCTTCACCAGCATCGTCGCCATGGGGAAGCCGTCGCGGGTCTTCACGGTCTGGAAGCTGACCGGGCCCAGGTCCAGGGCCTTCCAGGCCGTGGCGGGGTTGGCCTGGAGGACGCGGAGCTGCTTTCCCGTGGCGTCGCAGAGGGCCTGCTGGGGCGGCGTGTGGATGTCGCTCCAGGTGTCGAGGAAGGCGGTGAAGGCCTTGTTGAAGCGGACCTGGTGGGTGCCGGGGCGTTCCGTCAGGCGCGTCAGGCCCTTCCCGCCGAGGCCGATGCGGTAGGCGTCCAGGTCGATGGGGCCGCGCTCCGTGGCCTCGAAGTAGGCGTGGCGGCCCTGGGGATCCACGCCGAGGAAGGCGCGGACATCCCAGGGGCCGGACGTCACGGGACCGACGAGCCGGCCGTCTGCGGCGTAGCGGTAGAGGTGGTGGCGGCCCGTGCGGTCCGATTCCCACAGGAAGCCGCCGTCCTTCAGGAAGACCGGCAGGGGCAGGCGCTCCTGCCAGGTCGGGCCCTGCTCATGGATCACGGCCTTCGAGGCGGCGCCCTCGAAGCGGCGCAGGTCCAGCCAGCGCTGGATGCGGTCCTGGTAGCTGGCCAGCAGGTTCCCTTCGGGACCCCAGCCCACCTGGACGATGAGGGTCTCCTGGCCGGGGTAGGGATCGTCCATCCAGGTGGTGTGGCCGCCCAGGTCCGCCACGCCGAGCCGGGCCACGGGGTTGGGCTCGCCGGCCCGTGGGTAGCGGGCCCGC